>JBDKTH010000690.1:0-3809 GCA_039680305.1 Thermoguttaceae bacterium
GAAATCCCAAATCTGAAATCTCAGATTCCCTCACGCTTCCGGAATCCTAGCCCTCTCCGCCTCCGGCTTCGGCCGCTCTTGTTCCTTGGCCAGGCCGATGAGCTTGTCGAACTCGGTGTCGGTTCGGGTCTCGGTGGCGTACTGGAGGAACTCTTCTTCGGCGCGGTGGGTGTCGATGCCGGCCATTTCCCGGGAGACGCGGGCTTCCGCCCGGGCTTTTTCCCGCAGATCGCGAAGCCCTTCCAACTCCTTGGCGGTGCGGTTCTCGCTGATCCCGGCGATCATGTCGGCCAGTTCGCGTTCTTCCCGGGCAGTCATCACGTCGGCCACGGTTTCGTGCTTCTCCTGGCTGATTCGCTCCAGGTCGCGCAAGAGCGACTGCAACTGGGTCTTGTGCCCGTTGACCGTGTTGCGCAGGTTCTTGATGTCCTCTTCGAGGTCCGTACAGCGGGCTTCCTTTTCTTCGAGCGTGGAGCTGAAATCCTTGTAGGCCGCCTGGCACTTGACGTATTCCGGGTCGGTCTTGACCGCCTCGACGTTGCCGTTGTGCCGCCCGACAACCTTGCGCGCCATGGCTGCGGCCCCTTCCTTGAGCTTCTGCAATCGGGCGACCTCCTCCGACTGCCGCTTCAATTCGGCGGCCTTCTTCTCCTCCTGGACGATCATCCCGGCCACGGCATCCTTGTACTGCTGGATCCGGTTCTTCTTTTCCTGGATGACGTGATCGTAGGTGGCCTGGATCACATGGGGGCTCGTGGCAAGGGTCATCCGGGCCGCATCGATCCGCCCGGTGAGCAGGTAGCCGAGGGCCCGAAAGTAACGTGCAATCGCTCCAAACATGGCCATTCCTCCTCTGGATGGGTCTTTTCGTGTCAGCGTGACTGGTCCCGGTCGAGGTTGCCCGGGCTGCGCAGGCTCCGATCGAACTCGTCCATGCGCGATTCCACTCGTTTGGCCACCTCCAGGCCCATGTCGAGTTCTTGACGCACGTCGGCCAGGCGTTGGGCCTGATCTTCGTGTCGCAGGGCGGCGGCCTGAAGGTGATCGAGGGTCGTATTCAGGTGGTCGATGCTCCGGCCCACCTCCGCCAGCAAGGTCTCGCGCGTGGAAATCGCCTCGCGGCGGCCTTCGGCCGTGACCATTTCATGGGCCGCGATCCAGTAGTCCAACGTGTGTTCCAGGGCGACGAGCGCGGAGCGGTACAACTGTTCGGTCTTCTCGCGGATCTCCGGCAACAAGCTGCTGTCAAGGCGGCTGCCCGACACGCCGGTCCGCTCCATGCGCTGATAGAGCCGCCGCATGGCGAGAAGGTACTGCTTGGTCCGCGGATCCTGGTCCAGGCGAAGCCGTCGCCACAGGTCATGGAGGTACAGCTGGTGATTGCGTGCCGCTTCCGCCCTCAGATCGGCCTGGGCCTGTTCGGCCAATTCATTGCCGTGCAGGAACCAGCGGGTGACGGCGTTGAGCAGTGCAAACACGATGGCCGCGATCCCCGCGATCCCAAGCGCGCCGGTCGGGGCGTTGGATAGGGCTGCGATGAACAAGGCCGCCATGCCCAGCCACAGGGGCAACCGGACCCTCGGCGACTTCAGCAGCCGGCGGAGCTTCCGGCGGCGAAGGCGTGCGGCGTTGGCCGTCGATCGTTTGGCTGGTTCCATCGCACGAGCTTCCCAGGAGTCTGATCCACCGGGCCCGGCTGGGACAAGCAGGCCGAGAGGGGAATCAACGAAGATTGATGGGCAACTGGCGTTCCATTCCTCAGAATGAGGCAGAACCGACAAGAATCCGTCAGATGGGGAGATAGATCCTCCCTCGATTGACCACCAGGCGGTCGTGGGACGCGCCCTTGGCCGCTTCGCGGTTACTCGCCCCCGCCAAGAACGCAGAAACCCCGCTGTAACCTGTTGTCACAGCGGGGTTTACTGACTCGTAGTGGAGCGGAGGAGAGTCGAACTCCCGACCTCTGCAGTGCGATTGCAGCGCTCTCCCAACTGAGCTACCGCCCCAGCCTGTCCGCAGCCTTATCGGATTGCGGAGCCGAGAAAGGTGATTTTAGAAGTAAACGGCCCGTTTGTCAAAAGGCGCCTGGAAAATGGTGGAGGGTGGAGGCTGAATGGTGTATACGGGGGGGGCCAATTGTCCCGTTTAGCCGGCGTACTTGCACGCCATATGCCCCCCACTATTACTACTCGATCCCCACGCTTTGCCAGTAAGCCGCCTTCTGGGCCTCCTTGCCGAGCTGGTTGGTGATCTCGCGCCAGCGGCGGGCCGCCTCGCGCAGGGCCTCGTCGGGCTTCTTCTCGCCGCGCACCGCCTGCTGGACCGCCGTATCGAGGGCGGCCAGGTAGTCGGCCCGACCGGGGAGCCGGGGGGACTCGAGTCGCTGCGTCCGACAGAGGGCTCGCTGGGTCCGCGTGGCATACTGACCTGCCGCAGCCGCCGAGACGGGCTTCTCGACCCAGTACTGGGGCGATTCCAACTGGGACGCCCGGAACATGGTCGTCGCCGGCGTGGAGGAGCAGACCTGACGTCCCCAGCGATCGGTGGAGAGCCAGAAGAGGAGCTGGTAGGCCACGTCGGGCCGGGAAGCCTTGCTGCTGACGACTCCCATGCGCCCGGCAACTCCCACGAGCGGCACCTGCCGATCCTCGTCCTCCCGCCGCTTCTCCCAGGCCCGATTGGCCACGTTGTAGACGTCCGGCGAGCCGGGCAATTCGGCGAAGCCGACCTCGATCTTGGCCTCCTCGGGCACTCCTTTGTCGGCGGCCGTGGGCCAGGTGAGCGCCATGCCGCAATTGCCTTCCCAAAAGGCCTTGCGCACGGCGGCCGGATCGTAGGTCAGTTGTTCGGAGGACGAGCCGGCGGCCACCAGTTCGGTCAAGGCGCGAACAAACGGCTCGCCGTCGACCAACGGTTCCATGGTGTCGATCTGAAACAGGGTCGATTCGAACGACCGATGGGTCACGTACGCGGCCGCCCGAGCCAACAGCACCTGGCCGGCCCAGCCGGGCCCCAGCGGGGCCAGCGAGCCCGACCAGGCCGAACCGTCCGGCCGTGCGGCGTCGCCCAGCTTCGTGCGGTCGGCCAGCTGCTGGCTCAACTCCTGAAACTCGGCCCAGGTCGCCGGCGGCTTGCGTCCCAGTTTTTCCAGCAGATCGGCCCGATAGTAGACCGTCAGCAGCGGCGAGCCAAACGGCACGGCAACCGGGGCGCTGCCCCAGGTCGTCTCCCGGACCCGCAACTGGCTAAAAATCTCGGTCCACATCGGGCTGTTGCTGGCCACCAGGCTTTCCGGGAGCTTGGCGATCTGCTTCTTGACGGCCAGCGGCCCCACGTCGGCCGAGGGAAGCACGATGGCGTCGGCCTCCAACGCCTTGGCCGCCTGGAATTCCTTGAGCGACATCGGCTCCACGGTGAATTCCGCGCCGGTCTGGGCGTTCCATTCCCCCTGCAATTGCGTGACCGCGGCCGCCAGGGCCGGGTCGTCGACCACGGCCAGCCGCAGCTTGACGCCTTTGGACGACAGATTGGCTGCCGGCTCCTCGTCTTCCGGGGTGACTGTCGGGCAACCGGCCATCAACAGCAGCAGGCCGCCGAGCATGGCAACGAGCAACCGCGTTTTTCGGGACCAGCAAGCGGGCGAGTTGGTGGTGTTCACGAGTGGTTTCATTCCTCTGCAGGCAGCTTTCGGGAGGGGGCGATTCTCAGCGGTGGCCCCTTCTTTGCCACTGTAGAAGATTGGGCCTCGCGCAGTCAACCGGAGCCAGGGTTCAGGGTTCAGGGTTCAGGGTTCAGGGTTCAGGGTTCAG
>JBDKTH010000895.1:0-3676 GCA_039680305.1 Thermoguttaceae bacterium
GAACGTCTGCATCGCCCGAAGCGGACCAGTCAGGGCGATTTCCAGCGTCTTGTCCGGGTGCTTGACCGCCCGACAAGCCACTGACCCAGAACCGAGAACGCCGAAGTTGTAGCCCGTGGCATTCGTGGTCCAGTCCGGGTCATTGTGTTTGAGCCAAAACGAAAGCGTACCTTCCTGTTGCAACTCGTCATCCACACAGCTTCGCCCCTTCGACCAAAGGCAAGGTGACAGGGCTCCTCTGCCAAGATAGCAGCTCGGGGCCGGATGGCAAGGCGGGGGCTGATCCTGACAATCAGCCAGATTCTATGTATAGTTTCGGACGAGGGGCAATCAACGGCCACCGAATCGTGGACAAGTCCACCATGAAGGATCAAGATAAAAGCCAGCCGCAACTCCTTGCGGAACTGGAAGCCTTACGACGACGGGTGAGCGAGTTGGAGGCCTCCTGCAATGACGGCAGGACGGTCGAGGCGCTCTTGCGACAAAGCCATGACGAACTGCGTGCCATCTACGAGGGGATGGTGGATGGGCTTCTGATCGCCGATGTGGAAACGAAGCGATTCGTCCGAGCCAATGCCTCGATCTGCCGAATGCTCGGCTACTCGGAGAAGGAGCTACTAACCAAGTCGGTGAGGGAGATTCATCCTCCCGAGGAACTGCCAGAGATCCTCAAGAAGTTCCAGGCCCAGGCAGAAGGCTCCATCGTGCTGAGCGAGAACCGTGCCGTCCGCAGGAAGGATGGCACTGTCTTCTATGCCGATGTTACAGCCAAGCGTATCGTCTACCAGGGGCGGCCTTGCCTGATCGGGTTCTTTCGGGACATCACGGAACGGAAACAGGCCCAGGAAGCCCTGCGGCAGCGCCACGACGAACTTCGAGCGATCTACGAGGGAATGGCCGATGGGCTCGTGATCGTGGATATCGAGGCCAAACAGTGTGTGCAGGCGAACTCCCGATGGTGTCAAATGCTCGGCTATGCGGAGCATGAACTTCCCACAACGCCCGACAAAGTGCATCCCCCCGAAGCGATCCCGGAGATTGGAAGGAAGTTTCAGGCGCAGGCCGAGGGCCATGCACCGGTGGCGGACAACGTTCCCTTTGTGCGAAAAGACGGCACGCTGTTCTTCGCCAACATTTCTTCCAATCGGATTGAGTACAATGGGCGGCGTTGTCTGATCAGTTTCATCCGTGACATCACGGAGCAAAGGAAGGCCCAGGCGGCGCTGGAACGGGAGCGGCAGACGCTTCGCCACCTGCTCCAATCCAGCGACCACGAGCGGCAACTGATCGCCTATGAGATTCACGATGGACTGGCCCAGCAATTAGCGGCGGCGATCATGCAGTTCCAGACCTATGAACACCTCAAGGATCACCAAGCAGCCAACGCCAAGACAGCCTACGACGCCGGGGTGCAGATGCTGCGACAGGCCCACTTCGAGGCCCGGCGACTGATCAGCGGGGTGCGGCCCCCGATCCTCGATGAGTCGGGAATCGCCGCTGCCATCGCCCATTTGGTCCATGATCAGAAGACTCCACGAGGCCCGCAGATTGAGTTTCATAGCCGAGTAACCTTTCATCGCCTCACGTCCATCCAGGAAAATGCCGTCTACCGGATTGCCCAAGAGGCCCTGACCAACGCCTGCAAGCACAGCGGCAGCGAGAAGGTCAGGGTGTCTTTGACCCAGGACAACGGGCATGTGTGTCTGGAGGTACGGGACTGGGGGAGCGGCTTCGAGGTGAATGCCGTGGGAGAGCATCACTTCGGACTGGAGGGGATTAAGGAACGGGTGCGGTTGCTGGATGGACAGTTGTCACTCGACAGCCAGAATGGAGAAGGAACCTGCATTCGAGTGACTCTCCCAATTCTGGAGCGGGAGTAGCCTGGGATGGTAGTCGTCCTCTGCCCTGCATACGCCCTGTTCTCGACGCCCAAGACCGTACGGGCCTGGAATCAAACGATCGGCAAAACCATTGGAAGGTTCCACGTCACCTGCTCAGCGTCATCTTGACGCAGGTCCCATCGCCTCTTTGGTCTTGCCCTCTCCGAAGCTGTCCCCTGCAAGTGCAGGCCGCTAAGCCTTATCGTCGCAGCAGCTTGCGGCAATCCCCGCAACCATCGCCTGCGGCATGAGTAGGATTGGACGATGCAATGGCGGGCAGGGGCTCGCTGGGGACCTCGCCTACGCCTTCTGCTGGTCACTAATAGGAGCGAACGTCATGTCGAAGTCCATGCGAATAGTCGGTGGAGCCGTGGTCGCAGGGCTTGTCTTGGCCCTCCTCTCCGTCGAGAACAGGGCCTCGGCCAAAGAGACCTCCGAGGAAGACCCTGGCGTCGAAGCCTACGTCTATGGTTTTCCACTCGTGCTCATGGAAGTCTCAAAGCGGGTGATGACCCACGTTCCCTCGCCTACCCCGAGCAAGGCCCCGATCAACCAGTTCGCTCACATGCAGGCATTTCCGACGCCCGACTTCAAGGACGTGGTGAGTCCCAATGCCGATACACTCTATTCCTCGGCGTGGTTGGATCTCTCCCGGGAACCCATCGTCCTCCATGTCCCCGACACGCAAGGCCGCTACTACCTGATGCCGATGCTCGACGGGTGGACCAACGTGTTTGCCTCGCCCGGCAAGCGCACAACCGGCACGAAGGCTGGCGATTTCGCCATCGTCGGTCCAGGCTGGCAAGGGACGCTGCCCGCAGGCGTCCGGGAGATCAAGGCCCCTACGACGATGGTGTGGCTTCTCGGCCGGACGCAAACCAACGGGGCAAGCGACTTCGCTGCCGTCCATGCGATCCAGAGGCAGTATACCCTGACGCCGCTCAGTGCGTTTGGCAATCGCTACTCGCCACTGCCAGCGGTTCCCGTCGATCCGAACGTCGATGACAAGACGCCGCCCGTGGAGCAGGTGGCGAAGATGGATGCGGCCACGTTCTTCGGGATGCTGGCCGACTTGATGGTGGCCAATCCGCCCGCCGCAGCCGACGCCCCAATGCTGGCGAAACTGAAACAGATCGGGGTCGTTCCGGGCCAGAAGCCCGATCCGGTTCAGATGAAGAGCCTCGATGCTGCGGTCAAGGTCGCTCAAGCGAAGATGGCGGAGGCGGCCCGAAATCCCGGCCCCCTGGAGAACGGCTGGGTCGTCCGCCGTGACCTGGGAGACTATGGGACCGACTATGGGAAGCGGGCGGTCGTCGCCCTGATCGGCCTCGGGGCGAATCTGTCGGCGGACGCCATCTATCCCTATACCGAGGTGGACGACGAAGGCCGCCCACTGAACGGCAGTCGCCGCTATGTGATCCACTTTGCCAAGGGGCAGACGCCGCCGGTCGAGGCATTCTGGTCCGTCACGATGTACGACTCACACCACTTCTTCGTGGCGAACCCGATCAACCGTTACGCCATCGGGGATCGGGATGCACTCCGGTTCAACCCGGACGGCTCTCTGGACCTGTTCCTTCAACACCAGTCGCCCGGCAAGGAGAAGGAGTCGAACTGGCTTCCTGCCCCCGCAGGCAACTTCAACCTGATCATGCGGATGTACTGGCCGAAACCCGAGGTTCTCAACGGCACCTACAAGATTCCCGCCGTCGAGCCAGTGCGATGAGATCCTGCTGGATTGTCGGGCAGCCGCCACGGAAAGAATGTTACCACTCGAAGTGACATAGCACGCCCCA
>JBDKTH010001365.1:0-5741 GCA_039680305.1 Thermoguttaceae bacterium
TCGCCATACTGCGGAAGCACCATTTCTGGTTCTTGTGCGGGGTCGTCGTGCTCCTGGCCTTGGTGATCTGGACCACGGCCACGGCCGACCTCGTCGATCGCTTCACCACGCGCAAGACCGCGTTGGAGTCGCTGAAGAGCTCGGTGCAGTCGATCAACAGCAAACCGAATCATCCCAACCGGGGAACGATCGGCGCGATCCAGAGCGCCACGCAGAAGCTCAAGGTGAACGTATTCGCGACCTGGCAGTTTCTCCACGGCGAGCAGAAGGAGAAGAACACCTGGCCCCGCGAGTTGGGACAAGATTTCGTGAACGTGATCAACTCGCTGAAGCCCGATGAAGAGATCCCGCCGCAGTATCTGGAACGCTATCACAACTTCATCATCCGGCACTTCCCGGCGCTGTTCGAGATCCTCGACGTCCGCCTGCCCGCGCAACTGGATGAAAAAGGCGAGGTCAAGCTCGACGCCAACGGCCGGCCGATGCGGATCGATCCGTTTGCCACGCCGGGCACGACCAGCAGCATGGCCCCGATGGGCATGGAAGGCGGAAGCGGACTGGGCGCTCGTAGTGGCAAGCCGCAGTGGGTCGGCAAGGTCCTGTGGAACGACGCCGACTTGCGCCGAGTCAAATCGGCCTACGATTGGGAAATCCGCCCCAGCACCCAACAGGTGCGTCTGGCCCAGGAAGATCTCTGGGTTTACGAGGCCCTGCTGCGAATCATCCGCTTGACCAATGAAGGGGCGACGCGCCACGATCAGGCGGCGATCAAACGCCTGGAGACCCTGGAAATCGGCCGTGCGGCTGCCGCCTCCTTCCAGAGAAGCGCAGGCCGCGTGTTCGGCGGCCAGCGGCTTGGGGGAGGCATGGAAGGTGGCGAGAACGGCGGAATGCCTTCCGGGGATCCGATGGCCTCCGGCTCGATGCCGGCAGATTCCATGGGATCCATGGGCACCGAAAGTGGAATGCCCGGGGGACCTGAGGGCCAGGGGCAAGGGCCGAGCAATTCGCTGCTGGCGGGCCGCTATGTCGACCAGAATCTCCAGCCACTGGCGGCCGAGTCGCAGCCGTTCGCCGAGTTCAAGATGATGCCGATCCACATGATCCTCGTCATGGATCAGCGGAAGATTCCCAAACTCCTCGTAAACTGCGCCAATTCGAGCATGACGGTCGAAGTCCGCATGCTCAGTATCCGGCCCGGCCAGGGTCGTATGGTGCAACTGGACCGCTTCCTGCAAGGCAGCGGGAGCGGCGGCTCGGGCATGGGCCCGGGCATGGGGATGCCAGGAATGGAAGGCGGAAGTTACGGCGGCGGTGGGAGCGGGTACGGCGGTGGCTACGGCGGCGGAGCGCCGATGGATGCTTCTGGGCCCGGGATGATGGGCGATGGCATGGGGCGAGCCGAAGAAGGCTTCGTCCAAGGGCGGTATGATCTGCCCGTGGAAATCCAAGGAATTATCTACATCTTCAATCCGCCGGACATTGCCAAGCTGGGAACTGGCGAGGCCGACCATCGCTCGGCCGCCGCGGCCGCCCCCGAGGCGTCACCGCCCGCAACAGCCGCTCCGCCCGTACCAGCGGCGACCGGTCCGGCCCCCGCAGGTCCAGCGCCAGCAGGCCCCGCGCCAGCAGGACCCGCGCCAACGGGTCCAGCGCCAACGGGTCCAGCGCCAACGGGTCCAGCGCCCACAGGTCCAGCGCCAACAGGTCCAGCGCCAACAGGTCCAGCGCCCGCCGCTTCCAATGGTTAGAGGCCGTAGCCGTAGGTGAACGAAGACATTTGCCCTGGGGCACCAGGGCCAATCCGTGCGGAACGAGAAGGAGCAAGGAGCCAAACCGATGAAACTCAAAGTGAAATTCGACTCGCAGTCGATCAAAGAGTTTTTCATCCATCACACGGAGAAGATCGTCTTCGGAGGCGTGCTTCTGATCCTCGTGCTGTTGGGCTACCGGGCAATGGGCCGTGAGCAGTTGAACTTCAAGCCCGAAGATTTGACGAAAGCGGCGGACGACGCCGATCGGCATATCCAAAGCACGCCGCCAAAGGAAACCCGCACGCTTACCGACTACCTGAAAAAAGGCGAAGGCATCCGCACGCCGATCGAAGAGCAGCTTTACCAGTATGTCGCGGTCTGGGATCCGCTGTTGTTCGGCGGCAAGGCGCTGCGTGGAGCGCCCCCCTTGTTCCCCGTGGAAGAATTGCGTGTTGCCGCCGGGCATGGGGCGGTGCCTGCCCGGGCGGGAACCGGGAGTAGCGAGGGAGGCTTTGGGTCCGGCGGCATGATGCCAGGCGGGATGTCCGAGCCGGGAATGATGGGAATGCCGGGGATGATGGGAGGCACGGGCCAGGCGATGGAAGGACTTCGCTGGGTCGTGCTCACCGGCGTGATCCCCGATGCCAAACAGCGTGAAGAAGCCCTCGCGTCCTTCGAAGGCACCGAGTTGCCAACGCCCAATTGGGATCGTCGCCAAGATATCCCGGAGGTCGTCTACTACAAGGTGGAACGGGCCGAGGTGAGCAGCGAGAGCGACGGCCAGCAGTTGAACTGGACGCCGATCCATGTGCTCAAGGCCATGCTGCAGGCGAAGCAATTCGGCGGCACCACCAGGGATGTGGTCCCCGATCGCTTCATTCGCAATACGCAGTCGGCCTACCTTGCCTTCCCCTTGCCTCCCGTGGCCAATCACACCTGGGGCGAGGAAGTAGCACACGAGCCGGCGATTCCCCGTGGGCCGTCGGGCCCGCAGATGGGAATGCCGGGCAGTGAGATGGGGCCGGGCATGCCGATGGGGTCGGGCATGCCGATGGGACCGACGGGAGGGCGTCCCAAGCCCAAGCCAGGCGCCGGAGGTGAAAAGGAGCCGCCCAAGAGCGAGGAACTGCCCGACGCGCCAATGTTGAACACCACTCAGTGCATGGGCATGTGCATGGGCATGGGAAGCATGCCCGGCGGACCGGGAATGGGGGAGCCCGGCTCGTCGATGGGATCCGGCAGCCCCGTCTTGATGCCCGGTCCGGAAGGCTATAGCGGCATGCCGGGCTCGCAAGGCCAGGTGATGGAAGAGACCCGCGTGCGATTGTTCCGCTTCTTCGATTTCACCGTGGAGCCGGGCAAACGCTACAAGTATCGCGTGAAGTTGATGTTCACGAACCCCAACCACAAACTTCCCACCCGCCTTCTGCAAAGCGCGGAACTGGCGGCGAACCAACTCCTGGAGAATGACGCGTGGAGCGACGCCAGCGAGGCGATTGCGGTCCCACGCGATGCCCGAGTCCTTGCGGGCCCGATCAAGACGTCGCTGTACAGCGAGCCGAAGGCCACGCTTGGCGTCGCCTTCTTCGAGATGAGTTCCGGGACCGAGCATTTCGAGGAGTTCAAAGACGTCATGCGCGGCCAAGTGCTCAACTACTTCGGCCGCCCGCTTCATAAAGACACGCCTCCGGTGGCGATGTCGGGGATGTCGGGAATGCCGGGGATGATGGAACCGGGTTCGTCGGTCGATGCCATGATGATGCCGCCGATGGGGCCGGAAGGCGGTCCGCCGCCGCGCAAGAAGGAACGCACCAAGCCGAAGCCGGCGCCGGCGGCCAGCGACAAGAAGGTGGACTATCTGACCGACTCCATTCTCTTGGACATGATCGGCGGCAGGAAGTTGCCCGGCAGGGACCGCGACGCCACCGAGCCCGGTCGCTTCCTGTTGCTGGATCCCGACGGAAAGCTGGTGATCATCAATGAATTGGACTGTGCGGAGGAGGTCAAGGCCTTCAACGACGCGAAGAAGCCGCCCGCGGCCTCCGGCTATCCTGGGATGATGCCCGGGATGGAAGGCTCGATGCCGCCGGAGATGATGATGCCCGGCTCGATGCCTCCCGAGATGATGCCTGCGGACGGCGGACGCCGCAAGCCGACGCGCAAAGGCGGATCGCGTGGAGGAGGATCTGCGCCGTAATTCGCCTCTGACGAGTGCTGACGAACGAGGGGCGTACGCCCCTCGTTCGCTTTTCTTGCGGTGCTCGGCGCGTTCGCGTCTGGCCTCTCGCTACCTTGGCAGCATCCTCGCCCCCATCTCTTTGGTTACCAACAAGGGCGTCCCGGGATCCGCGAACCCCGGGTAGGGCAAGAAACTCCCCTGAAAGGCCCAAATCTGGCGGAACTGCCCTTGACCCGTTTTTTCCGCCCGGGTATTTATCCCGCTCTCTTCTACCACGTCCTAAAAAAGTCAAATCGAAGAGCTATTCGCAGCCGGCGATCCGCGAGCGGAAAGTCCGCCAATGTGACACGGCCGTTGACGAGCCCGAAGGTGCGCAAGCGCTGAGGGAACGTTTCGGCGACCGGGCCCAGCAGAACGCGGGATCATCCGACCTGGAGCCTGTCCAAACTGCATAGGAATTCTGCGAGTCTCGAAAGGAGAACCGTGTTGAAACCGACCGCAAGAATCCTCCCTGGCCTGATCGTAGTTGCACTGGGCCTTCCGGTGGTCCTCACCCCAGCCGAGTCTTGGGCCCAAATGGCCCCGAGCTACGGCCGGCCCACTGCACCACAGTCCCCTGAAGAAGCCCGTCGCCGCAGCGACGAGTTCCTGCAGAGGGCGCGTCTGGCAATGGCGGAGAACGACCTCGAGGCGGCGTCCCAGTTGGTCTCTCAGGCCGAGGCCTTGGGAGTCGACTATGGGGCGTTCTACATGAACGACACGCCCAAGAAACTCCGCCGCGAGCTGGAACGCCGCGGGGCCAGCACGGCTGGCGGCCCGACGCGTCCCAGCCAGATGTTCTCGCCCTTGCCCGCCAGCAAGAAGGCCGTTCCGACGACGGACCCGTTCGCGGGCCGCAACGTCGACCCGGCCACGGCGGTCCTCCCGGACGCCAAGAGTGTGGCCAAGGCCAACATCTTGAAAGCCCGTCGGGACCTCGATCAGGGCAACATCCCCGGAGCCATCTACTGGTACAACCGGGCGATCGAGCAGCCGGCGACCTTCGGACCGAGCGAAGACTCGCCCGAGCGTCTGGCCATGGACATCCGCAGTCGCGGCGGCCAAGTGCAGCCTCCGACTCAACCGGCGACAACCGCGGTCACACCGCTGCCACCGGTCGACCAGATCACGCCCATGGCCCCGCCCAGCGCCGCTCGCGAGATGCCGGTTGCCGGCCGTCCGGGCCTCCCGTCGCCTTCGCCGACCGCCCTGCCCTACGGTTCTCCGCAGCCTTCGGCCGGCCTCAGCCACCCCAATCGTGCTCAGAGTGATGCGATCCTCCTCGAAGCGCGACGGGCTCTCGCCGTCGGCGATTCGCGGACGGCAGCCGCCAAGGTCCAACAGGCCAAGACACTCGGCGTTTCCTATGGGCCCGGCGAGGACAGCCCGGGCCGGATCGAAGCGACGATCGGCGCCTACAACGATCTGATGAGCCAGCGTGCGACCCGAGGCACCACGGAAGCCTACCGGCATCAATACGCCCGAATCCTGATGGAACAGGCGCAAGCGATGTTCCGCTGGCGGCAACTCGACGAAGCGGAACGGCTGGCGCATGCGGCCTCGCAGCAATACTCGAATTTCGCCCCCTCGGAGATCAGTCCGCAGACGTTCCTCGACCGGATCGCCGTCGAACGACGCCAGGCGATGGGGCCGGGAAATGGTGGCCGTCTCGGCGCCAACGGTGCCGTCGATAATGCCACTCCCTCGCTGGCCGCCAAACAGCGAGCGGTCCTCCTGGTTCGCCAGGCCCGCGCCGCCCTGCGAGCCGG
>JBDKTH010001234.1:0-4244 GCA_039680305.1 Thermoguttaceae bacterium
TGCTTCCCGGCGCCGGCACGATCGCTCGCGCAACGCGGAATCCGATCGGAAGGCGGTTATTCTCGGTCGCCGGATTGCAGTTGTCACGAAAGGACGCCATGAGGGCATCAGAACAGTTACAATAGCCGCCTCCCCGAATGCCACGCTTTATCATCGAGCCATCGCTGGCCATAATCGCAGCCTCGTTCCATTCCAAGGCGTTGCCGTTTTGGTCGAAGGTCTGGTAATAGCTCCCCGAGTGTTCGTAACCGCCAACCTCTGTCAGGTAGTTCTCAGCTGGGTCCCACACGTTCGGGGCGAAGTTTACGAATCCGCTGGCGTAGTAGTTGGCCGAGTTACCTGTATCTGCCTCGGGTGCCGGATTGGCTGGCGCCGTGTCACTCTGGGTCGCGTAGTCCCAATACCGATCCTCCTCGCCGTCGTAGTAGGCCGCCTTGTACCACTCGTCTTCGCTCGGCAAAAACCATTGCCCCACGGAAAGACTGCTGTGGTCGGGGAGGCTGTCCACGCAGTACAGCCCCGTCAGCTTGTACACGCCGCTTTCGGTCGTCCCTTCGCCGAGTTGACCATTGCTCAGCCAGTTGCAGAACCGCACCGCATCGTACCAGTTCACAAACACGACCGGCAACTTCTCGCAGCCTGTCTTGACCTCGTACGTGTAGGTCTTGTTCACCGGATCAAAGCTCTGACAGATCCCACCCAAAGCATGATCCGCCATGAGTGTGTTGTAGAGGTTGTACTTGTCTTCTCTCGCCGCCACGGCGTTGAGAAACGCGGCGTACTCGGAATTGGTCACCTCGTACTTGCCAATGCTGTAGCTGTATGCCACGCGGCCGTAACCTTCGGCTTGACTGGTAGAGGCGGCCCCGACACCCTGAACCGAAGCCACGTTCACGTCGGACGAATCGGCCCTGTTACCGGCGTTCCCCACGGTCACCGTCTCAATCGAGATCCTCTCGGCTTGGGCCAGACTAACCGCGATGATTAAGACAATCCCGAACGAACCAAGAAAGCGAAGCATCATGTTGCCCTCGATCGTATTGCGACAAAGCCGCCTGTTTCTTGGGAACAGGCCTAAACACCGTCTCCCCATCGCCTCTTCGGTTCGTGCCCGGCCAACTGGCGGTGGAACCTTCCAGACAGTCCTATCCATTTTCTTGTATCCTCCCTTCTCTGAGATTTCCAGCAGAGTCCGCCGGAGTCATCTGGGACCGGCTTCTTCGCCGGCGAGCGACCTGCACCGTGATGATCACCACCAGCCCCAGGGCCAACCCGTGGAGGAGATAGCCGTAGCAGAGCCCATAGATCGCCATTTTGGCGAACTCCCCAACGACGGCCTGAAAACCCTCCTCCGACCTCCACCAATTCTCCGCCGTATAGCCCTCGACGGGGGCGGACACGACCATGGCCTGACTCGCCTTGGCGCCGAGCGCCCGACTCAGGATCCAGCGAGCCCGACGGCTGTGATAGCCATTGGTGACCACGAGCACCCGCTTGTCGGGAGCCTCGTCGAGGACCTTCGCTAACGCGAAAACCTCGTCGTAGGTCGAGTCGACCTTCCCGCCAAGGTACCGAATCGCATGCTCCGCGACTCCGCACCGCACGAGGACCCGGCGAATCAGTTCGTGTTCGGGAGGCAAGACCATCTGGTCGGGCGCCCGGCAGTCCACGGTCCGGGGAACCAGGACCGTGGAAGCGTACTTCCGCCTCACGAGCATCGCCGCAGCCACCGCACGGGTCCCGGCATCCCCACCAAGCACGAGGACGTAGTCCGCCCGGCGAGGGCGGTCGCCGACATCCAACCACCTGGCCGGCAGCGGCAACAGGCGATCGCTCCCAAAATAGAGCGTCAGGATCAGCGCCAGGGTTGCCCCCAGGATCAGCCATCGACGACGTTTCATGGCGACTCCTCCCCGATCGTCGCGAGGAAGCGTCGCTGGTACTCCTCCAGGCTCAGGCTATTCCGTAACGGACTCTGATCATCATGCACCAAGGCGTACAACAACCGAATCCATGCAAAAAGGAGATGACGCGTTCCGGCTCGGCCCCGCCACCAGTCGCGATCGTCGAACCGAGGATCGCGCAGGGCCACGACGGAGACCCGCGTGGCCTCGGCCGGCTGAAGCCGGCGATCCAGCTTAAGTCGCGCGTGTCGTGTTCCGAACTGATCACAGAGAACCGTGACGCGAGTTCCCGGTTGGGCTTCCAGCCACTCTTGCAGGAGCGAGGTCTCTGGCCGCGCATCGTCATTCTTCCTCAGCACGACCGTGACCGACTCCTCGCCAATGCCTCGCGCATCGAGTTGGCGCAAGGTTTCCGCCATAAACGGGGCAACGACGCCCATCTCGACTAGTCGATTTGGCGGCGGAGTGACCAACAGGACGCGTCGCTCTCTGGAGCGTCCTACGAGCGAAGCCACGTTGTCGTAATACCGCCCGTCGCTCATCGGCAGCCCTCCCCCGGCCGGTATCCAGAGATAATCGCCCTGGGTGGCCGGCTGGTCGACGATCGTAATTCGTGCCAAGCCGAAAAACAGGGGCCGGTGAAGGAGGACAATCAACAGAATCACGATACCCGCAAAGATCCATCTTCGTCCAGACCTTCTGCGCGTCGCCATGACCTCTGGGCGGATCGGCGCGGCGTCTTCGACGCCCCCACGCGAACCACGATCCGTCTCCGTTGTCCTGTCAGGCTGACGCATCACGGGCTAATTCCCCTGAAGTCTGTCATAGATCGGTCGTTCCAGGGGATGAAGCAAGTCGCGACGCAGGCCTTGCGCTCGTGCCTCGGCCAGCGCCGCCGTCGCGGCGTGATCCTTGCCCAAAAGCCGATACGCCTGGGCCTGATGGAAGTACCGCGTGGGCCGGATCGCGTCGGCGAGTGAGTTCTCCAGATCAGCCAGGGCCTCGCGGGCGCGGTTCAGCCCCAAGTAGGCCATCGCCCGAGAGTCGAGGAGAACGCCCTGGGGGCCGGCGATTTCAACGGCCCGTTCGGCCAGCGACAGGGCTTCGGCGCCGCGCCCCGGCTGAAGAGCGAGGAGAACGGCGAGGTTGTTAATGGCGATCACCTGGTCTTTGTCCCGCCGGAGGATCTCGCGATAGGCGGTTTCCGCTTCCGCCAGTTGGGCCCCCGCGATCGCCAGATCGGCTCGCACCAGAAGCAGCGGCGTCTCGCGTCCGCGCACTTCGATCGCCGTCTGGAGAATCTTCTCCGCCAGCTTCCGTTGCGGCTCCTTGAGCTCGCCGTTGCTGGCGACGGAGGCCAGGGCATTGGCCACCGATTGGGAGGGCGATGTCGTCCAGACTTTTTGGACCAATGCCAGGGCTTCCTCGTGGCGGACTTGGCGAGCGAGGAACTCGGCCAGGGTCAACGTCGTGTCGGGATGCTTGGCCGCCTCCTGCCGAAGGATTCGCTCCGCCTCGGCGAGTAGTCGGGGCGCTTGGTCGGGATGCGGGGATCGGGTCGTCTCGCTGGCCCGTTTCTCAAGGAACGCCGCGATCTGAGGCGGCCGCTGATCTCGCTCTCCGGGGCGAGCTGCCGGGGCGGATAGGATCCCCTTCAGGACGGCGATGGCCTTTTCTGCCTCTCCACGCTGGCAGGCAAGCGTGGCCTGGAGCGTGTGCGTCGTTATCGCCGCAGGCGCAAGCCGCTGGAGGCGTTCGAGCCATACCGCCGCCTCTTCGCACTCGTTTCTCTGAAGGAGTACGTCGACGTACAAAGCCAGATGCAGCGGTTGGTCCGGCTCCGCAGATGCGACGATCCGCAGATGCTTGGCCGCCCGCGACAGATCGCCGTCGCGGAGATAGAGTTGAGCCAGGAGGATCCGATCGCCGCTGGAAACCGCGGACCGCCCCACGAGCCGTTCGAGGAGTTCGGCCGCTTCCCGCCGACCCGCGCGGTCGGGAAAGGCGGAAAGGATCGCGGCTTTCTCACGCTCGTCCTCGTAGGTCCCACCGGCGGCAAGATTCGCCTCAACCAACCGCAAGGCCTCTTTGAGGTCCCGATACCCGCGACCGCGGAGGAGCGACGCCAACGTCCGCCTCGCCCACGCCACGTCGTGAGGCCTAGAATCCTTCGCGGAGAGAATCCGACGAAGGTGAGGCTCGGCCAGTTGAGACGCTGCCGCCCTCACGAAAAACGCAGCGGCCTGCCGAAGTGTGGCGGGATCGTCGGGCGACTGGGAAAGGGCTCGCTCGTACTCCTTGGCAGCCGCATCCCTCTGGCCCATCGCCTCGTAGCACGAG
>JBDKTH010001215.1:0-5264 GCA_039680305.1 Thermoguttaceae bacterium
ACACGCCGCGGCGATTGAGGCTGCGGTTGGGCCGCCGGCCGTTCGACGCGCCGCGGCGATTGAGGCTGCGGTTGGGCCGCCGGCCGTTCGACACGCCGCGGCGATTGAGGCTGCGGCTGGGCCGCCGGCCGTTCGACACGGGGCTGAGGTTGCGGGCCCGGCCGCTCGGTCCGCGGTTGCGGCTTCGGTCGCGCCGTATCGAGCGGCAGCCGGTTCACCGTGCGTTCCTGCCGTTGCTCCGGCGATCGAGTCGTCCTCGGCTTGGCCTCGACCCCGAAATCCGGCCTGGGAGCCTCGTGCATCTGCGGCGGAGCGTGGCCCTTTCCGAGCTCAGTGGCGGGCCTCGCCACAAGCGGAGACCTGGGAAGTGGCACTCTGGCCGGCGTGAAGTGTCTTGCCGGCTGCTCGGCTGACGGTGCCGCCGTTGTGGTTTCCAGTTTTTGCCGCTCCTCACGGAATCGCTGCACCTCTTGTCGGTGTTGCCCCAGCTTTTGTCGCTCCAACTGGTCGACCGGCCGGAATCGCAGCGGACTGTTTTGGCTCTTCGTGAATTGGGAGAATGGCACGGCCACCACCGGGATCCTCTCTCCGGACCGCACCTCACCGGCGCTGCGTGCCCTTTGGGCTGCCCACGTGCGGGGCGGCCGGGCATCCTCGTGATCGCGGCGGTTCCGGAAGTCGGCGGCGACGCGGTGCTCCCACTGACCATCGTGGCGATGCTGCCAGCGCTCGTGAGCGTAAATCGGATCGTAGCCGTAACGGCCGGAGTTGTAGGAATACGAGGGGTGGAACCCCCGGGCTTGGTAGTTCGCAGCGTAGTAGTCGCCGAAGTAGTAGTGCTGGTATCGCGGCCGCAAGAAGAGATGGTTGGCAAACACGCTTAGGTCGATCACCGTCGCAGGCGCATAGGAGAAACCGGGCCGCGTATACACGCCCGCCTCGAAATACACCGGCGCAAACAACACACCGCGACGGCCAACCGAGTAATCCCAGTAGCCCTCGACGAAGACGTAGCCGCGCGGCGCGTAGACGTAATGGGCAGGAACCCAGACCCAATCCGGCTGCACGGCCGCCCAGAAACCAGGGCGCCATGCGTAGCGGTCAGCCTGCCACACCCAACAGCCTGGCAGCCACATGTTGTCCGGCGAAGGCGCGGCGATGTTCGGACCGGCTTCGACCGTCGCGGGCGGCTCGGACAAGTAGGCAATCTCGCTCACCTTGGCGTCGGCCCAGTACCCGGAGGTCCATTGAAAGCCTTGCGCCGATTTACCCCAATACCCGGGCACCCATTGGCGGCCGGGCGGCAGGGCGCGCCAGACACCGCTGACCCACAGGAAATCGCTTCGCTCGTCGTCCCAGCCCCAGTAGCCGGGAATCCAGGCGACGTTGGCCCCCTCCGGTTTCTGGTCGGGCGGCAATTCCTCGATAGCGGCGGGCGGCGTCTTCGGCACCACGATCCCCGGCTCGGGATCGAACGTCACGGTTTCCGCGAAGGCCTCGTGGACCGGTCCGCGGGTGAGCACTTGTACCCCTTGCTCGGCATCCGCCGGGCCCGGCGGTACGGCAATCGCCTCGTGCAAACCAAAGCTTGTGCCAAGGGCCGCCAGCACGGCGACCGTACACCATTTGCGAACATGAAGCGCGTTCATCATCTTTGTCCTTGGTGAATGTGATTCATCCGACGGATTCCCGTTTGTCTCAGTACTGCCGCCTTTGGAAGTACGTGCCTCCCAAGTAGGACAGCACCGCGAGAATAAGAAAAATGGCAAAGAGGATCTTTGCCCCAGCCCACGAATAACTCGCCACTCCTCCGAAGCCGAGGAAGGCGGCTAACAAAGCGACGATCAGGAACGCGATAGCAAGTCGTAACATAACTTGATCCTCCTCCACAAACGGCGGGCTGAGTTGGCACGGCACCAACAGCCCCCTGGTTTTGTTTTCGCTGTCCCCGGATGGCCCGCTGAAGCCTCACCACCCGGAATCGGCGGTTTTCACTCCTCGATCTTCGCGTGTAGCTCTGTCTGGGTTTGCTTTTTTCTTCCCCCCAATCTCGTTGCGGCTCTGGCACTGGTCTTTTGGTAGTTGGCTTACCGACTTGGCAATGTGGCCCGTTTGCCCTGCTCGGTCGCGATAGACTCGAACGGGGCCTTGTCGAACTCCTGCAGCGACTCTTTTGTGTAGAAGTGATAGACTCGCCCTTGATATTCCCGCTTCCCGACGGCGAACGCCCGCGGAAAGCGGATGTGCATCACGGGGTCCGTCTCCAAGCTCTGCGTCTGATATTGGTCGGTGAAGTACAGCTCCAAGTAGGTTCGAGTGAACTCCACCAGCCTGTCATCGAGCCACGCAGCGACTGCCTCGTCGCTGGGGCTGTCGATCGGGACAAGAAGTTGAGCGTGGCTATCGAACTTGATATAGATGGGAATGATCTCCAGTCCATACTCGATGATCGCGTTTTCGATCTCGCCGTCATGGCCCACGCGAAAGGAGAGGACCACCTTTGCCGGACATACCTCGGAGTAGGGAACGGAGAGGGTGATCGTTTCCTCGTGAAGTCCCCGCCCCTCCGGGCCTTGTCGTTCGAGGCCCATGGTTTGCTTGATGTCCTTGAAGACGGTGAGCTCCGTGAGCGCCTCGATGCGTGGCTGGAAGATCGCGCGGATGCGATCCGCCAGGGCAACGAAACGCTTGAATCGCTCTTCCTGGTCATGAAAGACCTGGGTGGCTTCCGTTTGGAGCGAGTGGACTCGCTCCCTTGCTGCGGTAATTTCGTCGGACAGACGCCGAACGAGTTGGTCGACGGATGGCATGATGGTGCCCTCCACGGTTATGGTGTTTGGCTCAGCGTCATCGGGTTGCCTCGCTCAGCGGCAAGACGCCGGCCATCTCTCCGATCACATTTACGAGTTCGGAACCTGACGGGATGACGATCTTTGCATTTCCACTGAGAGCTTTCTCCAGGGCCTCGAGCTTTCGAAGAAGTTGCGCGTTTCCAACGAAGTACGTGTTCGCCGCCTCGTTGACCAGTCGGATGGCTTCGGCCTCGCCCTCCGCCGCAAGAATCTTGGCCTGTTTGACCCCTTCGGCTTTCTTGATCTCCGCCCGCTTGACCCCGTCCGCCTGCCTCTCGACCGCGTCGGCAAAGTCCAGGGCGGCCACCTTCTCATTTTCTGCTTTGACCACCTTGTTCATCGTCTCCTGGACGTCCGTGGGAGGGTCGATCTCCTTCAACTCGGTCCTCACAATTGCCATTCCCCAACTCATCGTTTCCCTGCTCAAGGTCGCGAGAAGCGCACCATTGATTCGGTCTCGTTCGCTGTTGGCCGATTTCAGCGTGAGCGTGCCGATGATATTCCGCAAGGTGGTACGCGCAAGGTTCACAATCTGGTATTTATAGTTGTTGACGTTGTACTGCGAACTCTTCACGCTCGCTTCGTCGTCCTTGACCTTAAAGTACACCTGGGCGTCCACCCGTGCATTGAGATTGTCATTCGTGATGATCTCTTGCGGCTGGGCGTCGATCATCTGCTCGGTAATATTGACCTGGATCATTCGGTCGACGAGCGGGATGATCCAATTGAACCCCCGATCGGCAAAGCGTCTGTACTTGCCGAGTCGTTCTACCAGTCCTCGATGTGTGGGACGAACAATCCTGATGCCGGCGAGAAGGAAAACCACGGGCACCGCAACTACGAAGATCAGGACGTACACGATCGGATGCATCGCATCCTCCTTTCGCGTGAGTTAGTCACAGCCGCATGTCAGTCTTGTACAAGTCTTGCCGAGGAGGCCAAGCTACGCTTCATTCGGCCGTATCCCCGGCGTGACGGAATCTTCCGTCAGGCAGTCGAGCCGCTGGCCTGCTTGGATTCGTTCCCACACCTCCGAACGATGGATGGGAACGTCCGCATCGACCTCGAAGCCTAGTTTCACGTTCGTGCCACGAATTTCCAGCACCGTGACTTTCAGCAGGCGATGGATGCCATCAGCCCCGCCGACGACCACCGATTCCCGACTTTTCCTTGACAAGACCAACATCACTGAACCTCCCTTTTCAAGATGGAGCACCTAAACCGTTCCCGCTCCAACTGTCCGCGGGTACGCCCTGGGCGAGCAAGAACACCTGCACCATCGTGCCGGTCGTGAAGACCTGCACCACGGTGCCCGTCGTCGTTTCGACCTCGGCGGTCGCTTCTCGAACCTCGACCCCGGTGATCCGCTTGATCTCCTGCCGCAGTTCGTCGGCGGAGTTGGCGAACAACTGCCGGTGAAACTCCTGCACCTGAACCGCGCCCTCGGGGCTCTGGGCCATGGCCCTCTCGGCCGGCGACAACGCCCCGTGCAGCGTGATCAGCAGAGTATCGCCGCTGAGAACCACGGCCACCGATTTGGGCTCGTGGCCCGTTCGCTGCTGCTGGAAAGCGACTGCCGCTTGAGCAATCTGTTGTGCCACGCTCGAATTGAGGTTCTCCATGGTATACCCCCACGGTGGTGGTGCGGTCTTGCGCAACCAAGAATAAAAAAAGCCGACGTGGCGGAACACCCGGAGGTATTCGACCACGTCGGCTTACTCGTCAACAAACCCCCCGGCGGCGCCGAGTTGCTCTTTGTCTAGTCGTCCGACGACATCTCTTCTTCGTGAAGCGAACCCGCATTCTTCGCTGCTGGTCCATTCACGATACGATTATACGAGTTGAGGCTGGGAAAGGCAAGGAGATTGGCGTTTGGGGCCGCGTTTGGTACCATACTGAATGCATGGCCCGAGAGGAATCGATGGTTCCGTTCTCGCGTCAAGTGAGGACTTTCGTCCATAGATCGCCACCTTAGTGAGTGCTCTGAGGGTACGATGAGAACGCAGGGAGAACTCGAATCCGCGATCGGCGAAGGCATCAATCGCTTTGAACAGGAGTACATGGGCCGGGGGCCCAAGAGCATTCATACCCACCTGCTCGGTACTCTCCTCGTGGTCCGCCTTCAAGGCGTTTTGACCGCCGCTGAACAGCAACTGGTCAAGGTGCTCCCGGCCGAGAAAGGAAGGGACTTGCTCAAGCAAGTGCGGACCCACCTGGTCGAAACGGCGCGGCCGGTCCTGGAAGCGATGGTCCAGGAGGTCACGGGCGTCAAGGTGCTGAGTCTGCACCATGACATCAGCACCGTCACCGGCGAGGAGATCGTTCTCTTCACCCTGGCCGAGTCGCCTGCTCTCCGTGAGGCCAAGAAGAAATAGGTCTTCCAGGCAGGCAAGAGCGTTGGGCTCCGGCGGG
>JBDKTH010000322.1:0-5910 GCA_039680305.1 Thermoguttaceae bacterium
AATCTGGCCGGAGGTATGTATCCCAGCTCGATTGCGATTCCCGGAAGTCCTATGCGGAGGTCGGAATCGCGGAGAGATGCACCGGCGACGAGCGTCGGAAAACCGCCGGTCAGCACCGGCGACGGACGTCGTTCCGCTTCTCCATGTTCGCGTACACTCTCGATCATCTCGCAGCGGGTGGGACCTGTAACAGTTGTTCCGCTACAAGTCTTGCTCACCCGTCCGCGAGAGGGTTCAGGAGCGTCACGCCATTCGACTGTTGCGCAGGCTCCGTCCCTCGCCACGCTTTCTCATCGGCGTCTATCGTGACGGTCCCTTTTCTTGGCCACGGTCCAAGCGAAACGGCACGAGCTGGCCCTATTTCTTCAACCGCACGAGCACTTTCAACTGCTTGACGGCGTACTGGGAAGCGTTGCCGTTGAAGGTCCAGTCGAGGGTGCGTCCGGCGCTCGCGCGGAGGTCGCTGCTGCCGATGCCGAGATCGGCCCCTGCGCCGGCCTTCCAGTTGTTGAAGGCAAAGATCGTCTGTTTGGCAGCGAAGTTGTGGACCTGCATGCAGCCATAGCCATCTTCGGGGTCCACGCACTGGTCGCCGAAATCCCAGACGGCGTCGTAGGCGTTGGGAACCTTGGCGGCGTTGAGCGGGCCGTAGTTGTTCGGGAAGCACTCGAGGTTGCCGGTGAGGTCGTTACCGGCGGTGATGCGAGGGTCGTTGGAGAGGACGTTCATGTGGGCGACCTGCGTCTGGAACCTCGCCTTGGAGGCAAGCGTGGGCACGCCGAGTTTGGCGAGATCGGCGGTGAACGCGTCCATCGAGACATAAACCCACTGCGTCGGCTCGCCTCGCTTGCGCAACTCCAGGAAATAGGCGACGCGGTCAATCGGCCCGGCGATCTGCGCACGGCGGTCTATGTCGTAGACAATGTCGCGTTTGGCCTTGGCGAGGTCGAGGGCGTAGAGGAGTTGGTAATCCTTCGATTCGGGAACCTTCAGCGAGAGGATGTCGATCTGCGGTTCCTTGCCGCTGCGGAACGCCGACGCAGGCAGCCCTTCCTTGTTCATCAGATTCGGCTCGGCGGATTTGTCCCACGCGAAACGCATGGCCACGGGGGCTTTGACCTTGTCGGAGGAAAGCACCACGGAGTCGCCTTCGATGGCGGCGTCGGCCTTGGTCCAATCGGTGTCCTTGCCGATGATCTCGAACCAGTTGAGTGGCTTGCCGTCGCGCGAGGCGAGTCCGCTGCCGATGTTGTCGAACCGGATGCGAATCTTGTCGCCTTCGAGGGCCATGGCCTTGAAGGTCGGGCCGGAGCAGACGATATCGCTCTGGCCATCGACGTTTTTCCGCGCCAACAGCGCCAACCGGCGGCCGACTTCCTGTTTGTTCTTCGGGTGGATGTCCTTGTAGTCGCCGATGTCGCTGGTCACCACCATACCCGTGTTAGGAATCTCCAACGCCGCGGACTGCGCCTCCCAGAACTCCGCCAGCACGGCCGGGTTCTCGCTGCCATAAGGGAAGGGCGCGATCTGCACGTAGTAGAACGGCAACTCGCTGCCCCAGAGTTGGCGCCAGCCTTGGATGAGCGCCTTCATCTTCTCTGTGTAGAGCTTGCCTTCGACGTGGTTGGATTCGCCTTGATACCAAATCGCGCCGCGGATGCCGAACGGCACGAGCGGATGGATCATGGCGTTGTAGAGCGTCGTGGGCTGCCCGTGCGGGTTGGCGTGTGCGGCCAGCGGAGCGAAGTCTGGCGGAAACTCCGGCATCGACGTGATGAGCTTTTCCTGTGCAATGGACTGCCGCGTCGCCTGCATCCACCCCTCCAGTTGGTCGAGATACTTGCCCAGCCCGTCCTTGAATTCCGCCGAGTGCGGGTCAGCTTTGGCGATCTTCTGCTGGATATCCGCCAGCGTCGGCACCTGAGCGAAGCCTGCCGGCGTTGTCCAAGGCTCGATGCGCGTGCCGCCCCAGGAGGAATGAAGGAGACCGACGGGGACGTTCAGCTTCTTCTGAAGCTCGCGTGCCATGAAGTAGCCACACGCCGTAAATCCGCCCACCGTTTCCGGGCTGCACACCTGCCATTGGCCGGGGAAATCCTTGGCGGGAACGCTCGCGGTCAACTTGGGCACTTTGATCTGCCGGATTTGGGGGTGGTTGGCGGCGGCGATTTCCTGCTGTGCATTTGTGCAACTGGCGACAACCATCTCCATGTTCGACTGCCCGGAGCAAAGCCAGACCTCGCCGACCAGCACGTCGTCGAGCGTGATGGTGTTCTTGCCGACCACCTTCACCGTGAACGCCCCACCCGCCGACATCTTCGGCAACGTCACGCGCCACTGGCCGGCCTTGTTGGCCGTCGTCGTCACGGCCGGCTGATCATCGATCTGGACGGAGACCTTCTCCTCGGGATCGGCCCAACCCCAAACGGGAATCGCCTGATCGCGTTGCAAGACCATGTGGCTGCCGAAGACGTGCGGCAAGGTAACGTTGGCCGAGGCAGGAGCCGTGATAACAAGACCGGCCGCCAGCAGGACGGTCTGAGCGAGGGACAGGAGGTATTTCATGGATGCCTGAACTGTTAGGAGATCGGGTTTCGACCGTTTGGTTTGAGTGTAACACGGAGAATGGACGGATTAAAGCAGCCAGTGGCGGCCTGGCTGCCACCAGAGAACCCTGACGTGTCTGGTTCTAAGCGTCTTCTGAGGTTCCGGCAAGAACGCAATCGTCGCAAGTGCTGTTTTGGCAGTGGGTTGCGCCGCCCACTCGAGGTTTCGCCCTTGCCTCGTCGCCTCCACGAAAGGCGATTGCCGTTTTCCGCTTTTTGTTCGTCACCGTGCGTTGACCACACGAGCGATGGAGGGTCACGGGCAGTGGATCAGTCGGCAATGCCCCATTTGGTTTTCAGGTAGCGTTCGACCGCCTCGAACTCATCGAATCGGAGCGTCCGGTCGAAGACCAGGATCTCGGCGATGTCGCCCGCAAGGGCCTGACCACTGGATGCCGATGCTCCGAGCAGACTGATGCGGCCGAAGGCGGCGCCTTTACGCTGTTGGATCATGAACAGTTGAGCAGGATAAGCGGCAGGCTTGCCGCCTCCCGGGTGCCCGATCATCCAGTTGGGCAATTCCCATTCTCTGCCTTCGCCGGTGAAACTGGCGACGATGCGTTGCCAGGAGGGACCGGCGGCCTCTGTGGCCTGCGAGACCACCAGTACCGTCAATGGTCCCGGTTCCCGACGCAGATCGTCCACTCGCAGCTTGCCCGTGCCATTGCCGCGGATCACAGGTTTGCCGGCAAGGGCGTTGGTCTGCAACCTAACCGACCCGGTGCCCGCAACCGGCCGCGCGACGTGCGCGCCGGCCGATCGGTCGCGCCAGGCGAGCACGGTTCCGTCGGCAGCCAGATCCAGGGTCTTCCGATCCGACGCGTCGAACCAGAGCGCCAGCCCTTCGGTAATCATCGTCTCGGCGGTGATGGGACCGCGCGGGGTGTACGCCAGGTTGCGAGCAGGGGCGGGCGGGGCCTCGGGATCCTGCCAGTCGGCTCCCGCAACCCAGCGTGGCCCGCCGAACTCGTAGGCCCCCAGGTCCGGCGCCTTGCCTTGGAAACCGTCCGTAATACCCGCAATGGCAACCCCGGCATCGATGGCTGCGGAGCCAGCGGCTGGATAGCCGTCGCGATCCACCGCGCCCGGACCGTTGGCCCCCAGCTTGGGTCCCAGTTCGCCCTGCACGAATTCGGAAGGGTTCTTGGGATGGATGGCCTCGTTGACGAGGTTGTTCACGATCCGCGTGCCCTGCATCGTGGGCGTATATTTCGCGTAACAGTACGTGCCGAACGGCTCGCGCACCTGCTGAACCGTGTTGTTGTAGATCTGGTGGTTCAGGGCGTCGCTGTTCAAGCGGATGCCGCTGCCGGTGCAATTCCAGACCACATTATGATGCACCACGAAGTTCTTGCTGAAGTTGTCGAGGTAGATGCCGACGGTGCTGTCGCCGAGATTGTCGTGGACCCAGTTGTAGGCGATCACTCCGCCCTCGCCGTCCGTCCCCCAACAGTAGAGAGCCCCGGAATCGGCATTGAGCATGTTGGTATGGTAGATGTCGGAATACTCGATGCGAATCCGTTTGGCGCCGCCGTGCTGGATAGTGTCGCGTCCCGCGCGGAAGATGCTGCAATGGGAGACCACCGCCCCGAGCGACCGTCCCAGGTCCAGCCCGCCACGCCCAGTGCCCAGGTAATTGGCGTCATGGACGATCGAGTTGACCAGACGGTTGTTCTCGCCTCCCAGACGCAGGGCCGACGTCGCGGCATACGCGATCAGGCAGCGCCGCCACTGGTTGTTCTTGCCCGTAACAACGTTCAGTGTGGCAGGGGTTTTGTTCAGGTCGAGCTCTCGATAGTGCTCAACGTAACGCAGGCGGCAATCTTCCAGCAAGCAGTCCTGCGAATCGGTCATGTTGACCGCCGCGCCGAAGATGTCGAGGCCCTTGATCTCGATGAACTTCAGCCGGCTCAGGTCGCAGGCGTAGTCTCGCTGCTTGACCGACACCGCGGCGACGGGAGGCTTGCCGTCGAGCGTCCACAGGTAAACGGTGCCGCGATCCTCGTCCAGAAACCACTCGCCCGGAGAGTCCAAGCCGGCCAGGCTGCCCATGATCAGGTAAGGATTGCCCGCGAGCGGTTTGTAGGGGTCGCTGGCGTGATACTGGTCCTTCTTCTTCGCCTCAAGAGTGCGATCCAGTCGCAGCGACTTTCCGGGCTGGTAGTCGGTGATGCGGCGCGTGACGCTGACCCATCGCGATCCAGGCCAGAGCAACACGATGCCACCATTCCAGTTGCCCGGCGGCAGATTCGGGTCGGCCAAGACCTCATAGCCCGTGCCCTCGCCCGCCGTGCCGCGATGGTAGGTCATCAAGTCGCCTGGAGGCGTGTTGGGCCAGCGTGCCTCAGGCATCATCTGCCTGGACAAGAATAGCTGTTTAAACTTCAGGTTGGTCTGCAGCTTGTAGATGCTGCCCTGGTGCCGCTGCCAGTCGCCGGTCAGTACATCAGCACCGCTAAGGATCACCTCTTGGCCCGGCAGAGCCACGAAGCGGATCGGCCGCCCTGCCGCCCCCGAGTCTCGCGGACGGAGTGTTTCCCGATACGTTCCACCGGCCAGGAAAACGGTATCTCCGGGCCGGGCGACCGCGCAGGCCTGCGCCACGGTCTTGAACGGCGCGGCCTTGGTCCCGGGATTCGTGTCAGCGGCGTGCGAGCTCTCACCCATGACATAGTATTCCGCGGCCGTGGCCTGTCCCACGGCGATCAGAAGATAGCATCCGATCAGTGACAGTGTTTTCATGAAGTCGATCTCCAAGAGCCCCGTGAGTGGATTGTAACGATAGTCGCGGCCCGAACGCCGGCCCAGTGTCCTGACCATACGAGTTAGTGCCCATCTCGAAAAGCGTTTGGCCCAGCGCTGTTCAGTGAGTGGGCGATTTCAGCCTTTCCTCGAAGTGGGATGTCCATGGCCCCCACTCCGGATCAGGCTGGGGGTATCGGCGAGTGAACTTCAGCCCCTCTTTCATACCGACGGACACCAGCAGGTCGCGTGACAGTTTCGGCAACACCACTGCATCCTTCACCTTTAGACCGGGAATGAAAGGACCGGTGAGCGCCCCATCGCGGTCGGGCAGTTGGCCGCGGTACTTGCGGGCGGTGGCTTCGTCGAAGGGCCACGGCGCCACCAGGGTGTAAGTCCGTTGCGGATCGATCGAGAAGTCCACGGTCCGGCCTTCCGGCCGATAGCGGGCCGACATACCGGAGCAGTAGATCGCGTCACCGGAGAATGGCCGCCCCTGATGGTGGAACGGGTTGAAGCGGTCGCATACCGCCTCGGAGCGACAGAACTCCAACAGGTCGCG
>JBDKTH010001320.1:0-3304 GCA_039680305.1 Thermoguttaceae bacterium
GGTCGGACATGGCGAAGTTCTTGGTCTTCCGGGCTTCCGCGCGGACTTCAATCAGCAGTTGCAGCAGATTGCCGACCAAGGCGTCGTCGCCACCGGTGGTCGCTTGCGGCGGCTTGCGGAACAGGCCGACCGTGCTGGCCAGTTCCTTGAAGGTTTTGACGCCTTGCTTGAGGGAGGCGAGTTTTTCCGGCGTCTGGTGCTTCTTGTCTTCTAGTTTCTCGTCGTCAACCGCCTTGTTCAGCCGGCGCACGAACTCGAACAGCACGCCGATCGCCCCGCCGGTGTTGAAGTCGTCGTCCATCGCTTCGAGGAAGCGGTTGCGATATTCGGCGACGGTCTGGAGCAACGGATCCTCGCCGGGCTGGAAGTCGCCTTCGCTTCGGCGAGCCGGAACAGCGATCTGGTAGAAGTCCTCGCCACAGACGCGTTCGTACCGCTTGAAGAAACGGTAGAAGGTGTCCATGCCCGTCTGGACCTCGAGGATCCGCTCCTCGCCGAAGTCGATCGGCCGGCGGTAGTGGGTCGAGAGGAGGAAGAAGCGGATCGTCTCCGGCTCGAACTGCTTGAGCATCTCGCGGAACGGCGCGGCTCCGCGCGACTTGCTGATCTTGCCGACCTCCTGGGCTTCCTTGTCGCCCTCGCCCGGCCGGGTCTTGCGCCCGCCGACCTTGCCGACCTCGTCGGAGGCCTGCATCAGGCCGTTGTGGAGCCAATACTTGGCCATTGGCCTGCCGGTGCGTGACTCGCTCTGGGCGATTTCGTTCTCGTGGTGAGGGAAGACCAGGTCCAGCCCGCCGCCGTGGATGTCGAAGGTGTCGCCCAGGAGACGCTGGCTCATCACCGAGCATTCGATGTGCCACCCGGGACGTCCAGGGCCCCAGGGGCTCGGCCAGGCCGGTTCGCCCGGCTTGGCGCTCTTCCACAAGGCAAAGTCGGCCGCCGACCGCTTGCGTTCGGCCGTGCCGCCCCCTTCTCCTTGCATGGCTTCCATCGTCCGGTGACTGAGCTTGCCGTAGTCCGGGTCCTTGCCCACGTCGAAGTACACGTCGCCGTCCGACACGTAGGCAAAGCCGCGCTGGATCAGGTCGGCGGTGAACTGGACGATGCCGTCCATGTTCTCGGTCGCCCGGGGGAAATGATCTACGGAATCAATCCCCATCGCCTCCAGGTTCCGCATGTAATCAGCGGTCATCTCCTCGGCGATCTTCGGCATGGGGACGCCGCGGGCATTGGCCTCGTTGATCAGCTTGTCGTCTACGTCGGTGATGTTGATCACCAGCGTCACCTCGAAACCGGAATACTCCAGGTAACGCTTGATCGCGTCAAAGATCACCGGACCGACCATGTGGCCGATGTGGCTCGGTTTATAGACCGTCGGTCCGCAGAGATAGATGCCGACTTTCCCCGGCTGGACAGGCTCGAACGGTTCCTTCGTTTTCGTCAGCGTGCTGTAGACTCGGATCATGGTGGTGTAGTTGGGAGTAGGCGGTAGGCAGTGATCAGCTATTAGCAGTCAGCAGTCAGCAATTGTAAAGAGCCCGACAAGCCGCTTGCGTCTTCGCGGCTTCTCGTAAAACGACACATTGGCAAGCGGTACGAGTTCATAGAACCGTCAATCTTTTTCCAGCAATACAACACACTCGGCGGCGATCGCCTCTTCGCGGCCAATGGGGCCGACCTTCTCGCCGGTCTTCGCCTTGACGCCCACTTGCTCGGGCGCGATGGCGAGGATCGCGGCCAAACGCTCGCGCATGGCCTGCTTCAAGGGGCCTAGCTTGGGACGCTCGGCGAAGACGATGCAGTCGAGGTTGCCGATGCGCCACCCCTGCCGGGCGACGGTCTCCCAGGCTCGGCGAAGCATGTCGGCGGAGTCGCGGCCCTTGTTGGCCGGGTCGGTATCGGGGAACAACTCGCCAATATCATTCAGGGCGGCAGCTCCCAACAGGGCATCAGTCACGGCGTGCAACAAGACGTCCGCGTCGCTGTGGCCGACCATCTCACGATCGTGAGGGACGTCGATCCCCCCTATCCTTAGGGGGCCACCCGGCCGGAGGCGGTGGGTGTCGTGTCCAATTCCGACGCGTACCACGGACGTAGCAGTACCCTCCTTGTGGCTAATCAGGGCCGCTTCTTCACTTTACGACGAGGATTATACCCCGTCGGGGCCGGACGAACAACGCGTGCGGCCGCAGCCGAAAAGGGCCTCGCCGGCACGGCGGCCGGCCCCAGAGTATGACATCGGATCGATTGGTCCGCAAAATCGGTGAAATCGGTAGAGTCTGCCAACTGGTTAGCCGATGGATAGAGCACCATGTGGTGCAAACAGTGCCAACAAGATGTGCCAGGCATTCCTGCCAAAGCAGGGGCCTACAACTGTCCTCGCTGTGGGGTCGAGCTGCTGCCGATCGCGACCCTGCGTGAGGTCAGCGCCAGCCCTGTTGCGAGTCCTCGCGCGACCATGGTCGAAGAGGTGAAGGCCAACGAGAGCCCGGCGGTGGAGCCGCCTTCCCCGGTCGATAGCGAACCGGTCGTCGTAGCCGAGCCGATCGCAGAGTGCCCGCCGAACGACGCGGTCGAGCCTGAGCCGCCCCAAGACAGTGTTGCACCGCCGGACATCGATCTGCCACCGCTCGGCCCGGAGTTGCCGCTGCCCGAGCAGGAACCGCCCCAGCCGGGTCCGCAGTTGCCGCCGTTGTTCGATGGGTGGGAACTCGACGAGGAGCTTCGCCACATCGAGCGGATCCTGGCCGTGGAAAAGGCGGAGGCGCCGGCTCGTCCGGCCATGAATCTCCACGCCCGATTCGATGCGGCCCATCCCAGGGCGCCACACTGGGGGTCCCGGAGGCCTGAGCGACCTGCCCGGCGCGAGGAGCCCGGCGCGGAGGCCGTGAGCTGGTTGTCGGTGCTGATCTCGCTGGTTCTTTCGCTCGGCCTGATGGCCTTTGCGTTTGGCGGGGTGCTGCTGGCCTGGTCGCTCATCGCCGGGCGTCAGGATCTTTGGACCTTCGGGATGCCGATCGCCCTGGCAGGACAGATCGTCCTACTCATGGGGTTCATCCTGCAGATGGACCGTCTCTGGCACGACAACCGCAACACGGCGGCCAAGCTCGATCATGTGGACGAACGTCTCCACGACCTGAAGACCACGACCCATGTGCTCGGGACCGGTCAGAAGCCATTGTCTCCCGACCTGTACGGCGATCAGATGGCCGGCAGTCTCGATTCCCAACTGATGCTCGCCGATCTCAAGAGCCAACTCGACCTGCTGGCCATGAAGATGGGCAATCAGAACCGCTCGGCGTAA
>JBDKTH010000911.1:0-4693 GCA_039680305.1 Thermoguttaceae bacterium
TGGTTCATCCGGCGGAAGCGTACCTGACGGTACGTTGGGGGACGCTGTCCCCCAAACCCCCTGGGATTTATCGCTTTGGTGCCAAGCCCGGAGCGATGCCATTGATGAGGAGAACCGCGGGATGGCCGTTACGATCGTTCTTGGCTCCGGGCTTGGCACCAAAGCGATAAATCCCGGGGGCCTGGGGGCAGAGCCCCCAGGTATGCTTCCACCGGATGAACCAGAATTCTTCCGACTCCTTTCTTCCTCTTGGCGTCTTCGCGGCTTGGCGAGCCCCCCTCTCCCACGCTGTTTCTGCCTCGGTGGTTCTGCTTGCGAACGGTGTAACATTCCTTCTCGGGACTTGGGGGACGCTACCCCCTCATATTGGCAGACACCTACAGCTGTGGCCTGGGGAAGAATCACTCCTTGACCCAGACTGTCCCATCGGGCAAGATCAGGGGGATTGTTCACGGGTGATCGGCTCCACAGAGGGAGGTTCCGCTTGAAGGTTTACCGCGTCGGAATTCTCGGCTTTGGGTTCATCGGCCAGGTCCACGCCTACGGCTACTTGAATCTCCCGCTGTTCTACGACCCCGTGCCACTCCACGCCCGGATCACCCATGTGGTCACCGGGCGAAGCGAGTCGGCCGAAAAGGCCCGGGCGACGGTCGGGGCCGAGGTGGCGGCGACCGACTACCGGGCCGTCACCGAGAATCCGGAGATCGACATCGTCCACATCTGCACGCCGAACCACCTGCACCTGGAAGGCCTGCTGTCGGCCATGCGCCACCAGAAGCACATCTACTGCGACAAGCCGCTGGTGGCCACCGCAGACGAGGCCGAGACCATCCAGGCGGCCCTGGCCGATTACCGAGGCATCGCGCAGATGACCTTCCAGAACCGTTTTTTTCCGGCCACCCTGCGTGCCAAGCAACTGATCGAGGCCGGGGCCCTGGGCCAGATCCTCGGCTTCCGCGCCTGCTACCTGCACGGCGGCAGCGCCAATCCTAACGCGCCGGCCAAGTGGAAACTGACGACCGCGGCCGGCGGCGGAGTGATCGCCGATCTGGCCTCGCACGTGCTCGATCTGGTCGACTGGCTGATCGGCCCGTTCGGCTCGCTCACCGCGGCCACCAAGATCGCCTATCCGGATCGCCCCTCGGCCGACGAGCCAACCCAGCGTGTCCCCGTCGACGCCGAGGATGCCGTCACGCTCCTTGCCAGGATGCAATCGGGAGCGTTAGGCACGATCGAGGCGACGAAGATTGCCACCGGGGCCGAAGACGAACTCCGCCTGGAGATCCACGGCACGCGTGGGGCCCTGCGATTCAACGAGATGGACCCGCACCATCTGGAGTTCCACGACGCGACCGTCCCCGACCAGCCGCTCGGCGGCCTGCGCGGCTGGAACCGCATCGACACCGGCCAACGCTACCCGGCCCCAGCCGCCAGTTTCCCCAGCCCTAAAGCGGCGATCGGCTGGCTTCGCGGCCATGTGGCCTGCTTGGCCAACTTCCTCCAAGCCGTCGCCGACGGTCGGCCCGCCGAACCGGGCCTCGAGCAGGGGATCCGCGTCCAGAAGCTGATGGACTGCGTACGCCGGTCGGCCACGGAAAATCGCTGGATTGATATCATTTCCTAGGAGTAATTCACCTCATGATGACCAAGACCAATCTCGGACTGCGAACCTGCCTGATCGTTTGCCTGGCCCTCCAGCTTTCCGCGTCTGCCCGAGCCGACGTGGTGGAGTTCGTCAACGGCACCAAGGTCGAAGGCCAGGTCGTCGCCCGAGATCAAGAATCGTTGACGGTAAAGACCACGGTGGGAGATCGCACGTTCACTCGACGGTATACGTTGGACAAAATCCATGCGGTCACCACGGGCGACCAGCGCGAGGTGCTTCGCGAGAAGCAGGCCGAGGCGCCGGCAGCCGCCACGACCGGCCAAGAGCGTAGCAAGGCCGAGGTGGACGCTTTGATCGACAAGCTCGGCCGGGCGCAGCCCGAATGGTGGGACTCCGTGGCTGTCAACTATCCCAAGACGCTGGATCTCAACTGGCCGACGCCGCCCTTCCGCCAATGGGACAATCAGCGTTACATCGGCCAGTATGTCTGGGACATCATCAGTCCCAATCCGAACAAGTGGCGTGAAGGAATCCGGCTGATGCACCACCTGCTCGGCGTCCACAAGGACAACGCCGAGTTGCGTTCTCGTGCGATGAACGAGCTGGGCCGGATGTACTTCGACTTTCTCCATGACTACGCCCGCGCAGCCTTCTGGTGGCGCACTGCCGGCGTGGAGACCGACGACGCCTACCGGCATGGCGTCTCGCTGGCCGAGTGTTACTGGCGACTGGGCAACAAGCAGATGGCCCTGGACCTGCTGGACAAGCTGCCCGCGCAGTTCCCCATGATCAAGCTCTGGGCCGAGATGGGCGAACTCCAAAAGGCCCTGGCCATGGCCGACGCCAACGCCACGGGGCAACTGGCCGATATGGCCTGCATCTACGCGGGCGACGCCTGCCGCGTGGCCGGCCAACACGAGCAGGCCGTGAAGTACTATGAAAAGGTGTTGGCCGTCCCCGCCTCAGGATTTGCCAGCCGGCGAGTCCTCCGCAACCAGCAGCGGGCCCAGGCCAGCCTCGAAGCCATCCGGCTGTTCGACTCGCTCGACCTGAAACGCGTCGCCGACGGCGCCTACCGCGCCAGCAGTCTGGGCTACGAGGCCCCGGTCGGCGTGGAAGTGACGGTTCGCGGCGGGCGGATCGAGGCGGTCCGCGTCGTCGAGCATCACGAGAAGCAGTACTACACCGCCATGACCGACACGCCCGAGAAGATCATCGCAAAACAGAGCGTCCAGGGAATCGACGCCACCAGCGGCGCTACGCTCACCTCCCAGGCGATCATCCACGCCACGGCCAAGGCGCTGGCCCAGGGCATGAAGCAACAATGAAGCACGTTCGCTTCCATTGGTTCGTCCCGTCGCGACCGGCCGGCAAGGACCGCGAGCCGAATGCGACAGGATGGCTACGGCGACTGGCGGCGAGGCTCGGTCCCACCTGGGCCGCCTCGCCGCTGCGGCGGATCGTCCAGGCCGCCTGCTTCGCAAGCTTCCTGGGGCTCTTCTTCTACGTCTGTTGGCCCTACGGCGTGCAGCCTGCGCCGCAGTGGCGCGACTGGGCCCCGATTGACGTCGACGCGGTCACCGGCAAGGTTACCCTCTCGGCCAATCATGCGCCGGCCGATCCAATCGCCCCGGACATGGTGCTCCACGTCGTCGACACCGCCGCACGCCAGCCCGTCGCGTTGGGCACGTTTCGCGTCGTCCGCTCCGCTGGCAGCGAGCTGACCCTCGTGCCGACCGAGGCCATGCCCACCGAACAACTCGATCGGCTGTCAACGAGTTTCGGCCCCTGGTCGCTGTACGCCAAGGATCCGAGCCAGTGGCCGTCGCACTTCGCCGACGATCTGGCGGCCAGGCAACGGGTCCCTGCGTGGCTGTTCCTGGCCCTCGACCCGCTGGTCAGCCTTTCGACGGCCCTGGCCGGTCGCTGGTGGATCTGGTCGCTCGGCTGGGCCGCGGCGATCGTGGCCGTCTGCCTGGTGATCCCTCGCGGCTTTTGCGGCTATGTTTGCCCCCTGGGAACCCTGATCGACCTGTTCGATTGGGCCGTCGGCCGACGCGTAAGCCGGTTTCGTCTGGCTCGCGAAGGTTGGTGGACTCGGTTGAAGTACGTGCTTCTGGCGGCCGTTCTGGTCGGATCGCTCTGCGGCGTCCTGCTGGCCGGATTTGTCGCAGCCATCCCCGTGATCACCCGGGGCATGGCATTTCTCCTGGCTCCGTTGGAAACCGGCCTGATCCGCGGCTGGCCCCTGGTGCCGCCGATGCACGCGGGGCCCTATGTGTCGGCGGGGCTGTTCGTCGGCGTCCTGGCCCTCGGCCTGCTCGGTCCGCGATTCTGGTGTCGCTACGTCTGCCCGACCGGCGCGATCTTCTCGCTGGCCAGCCTGCTGCGCCTGCGCGAACGCCAGGTGAGCAGCGACTGCGCGGGCTGTGGGCGTTGTGCGACCCATTGTCCGTTCGATGCGGTGGCTTCCGACTTCACAACCCGGACCGCCGACTGCGCCTTCTGCCAGACCTGCGCCGGCCTCTGCCCAACCGAGGCGATCACGTTTGGTCCCCGCGGCCGGTCTCCCGACGAGACGCCAACAGCCAAGTCCTCCACGCTCGGACGCCGCGGCTTCCTCACCGCCGGAGTCGGTCTGGCCGCTGGGTGTCTCGGCGGGGCGAGTATGGCCGCGCTCGCCAAAACGCCCGGCCTGCGTCGCCCGTCCTACGGCCCGCGGCCGGTCCGTGCGCCGGGGAGCGTGCCGGAAGAAGATTTCGTGCGGATCTGCATCCGCTGCGGCGAGTGTCTCCGCGTCTGCCCGAACGACGCCCTCCAGCCTCTCTGCCTGAGTCAGGGACTCGAAGGGCTCTGGACGCCCCAGGTGGTTGCCGACTGGGCCGGCTGCGAATCGAGCTGCAACCGCTGCGGGCAAGTCTGCCCGACCGGTGCGATCCGCGCACTGCCCTTGGAAGAAAAACGGGTAGTCCGGATGGGGCTGGCCACCGTCGACCAGCAGACCTGCCTGCCTTACGCGGCCCGTTCGGCCTGCCAGTTGTGCGCCGACGCCTGCGTGGGGGCCGGCTACCAGGCGATCGAGTTTGT
>JBDKTH010000909.1:0-5360 GCA_039680305.1 Thermoguttaceae bacterium
TTCGGCGTCCGAATCCGCTACCACCGCGAGGAGTCGCCGCTGGGGACTGCCGGTGCGATCAAGGAGATCGAAGACTGGATCGAGGACGATTTCCTCGTATTCTATGGTGACATCGTGATGGATGTCGCCCTCGATCGGCTGATGGCCTTCCACGCCGCGCATCGCCCGTTGGCCACGCTGGTCGTTCATCCGAATAACCACCCGCACGACAGCGACCTGTTGGCCATGGACGCCACCGGCCGGATCACGGCCTTTTATCCCAAGCCCCGGCCGTCGACGGACTACTATCGCAACCTGGTCAACGCGGCCTTGTACGTCCTGTCGCCCGAGATCCTGACCGCGATTCCCCGTGGGCAGTTCGCCGACCTGGGCCGCGACGTCTTTGCCGGCCTGGTACACGCCGGCCGCCCGGTCTTCGGTTACAACACGCCGGAGTATCTGGCCGACGTGGGCACGCCCTCGCGGTTCCACAAGGTCGAGGCGGATCTGGTCCAAGGCAAGGTCGCCGGGCAGAACCGCCGCCACAGTCGGCCGGCCGTGTTTCTCGACCGGGACGGCGTGCTGAACGTCGAACGGGGCCACATCACCCGGGCCGAGGACCTCGACCTGCTGCCTGGGGTGGCCCAAGCGATCCGGCAGATCAACGAGGCCGGCTATCTGGCGGTCGTGGTCACCAACCAGCCGGGCGTGGCCAAGGGCTACTTTTCCGAGGAGGAACTGGAGCGGATCCATGCTCGCCTGGAAACGCTTCTCGGCCAGGAGCATGCCTGGCTCGATCGGATCTACTACTGCCCGCATCACCCGGAAAAAGGCTTTGACGATGAGCGGCCGGAGTTGAAGGTCGCTTGCCTGTGCCGCAAGCCGGAGCCGGGGATGATCTATCGCGCGGTCGAGGAGCTGAACATCGACCTGGGCCGTTCGTTCCTGGTCGGCGACCGGACGGTGGACATTGCGGCAGGGGCGAATGCCGGGCTGACGACGATCCTCGTCCGCACCGGCGCTGGAGGCAAGGATGGCAAGTGCCGCTGCGTGCCGGATCACGTTTGCGACGACCTGGCCGCGGCCGTGGATCTGGTCTGTCACCCCGAGCGCACGGCAGCGCATGCGGTAGCCTGAATGGGAAGGACCTCACGGAGGAGGGCAACATGATCGGAACCCGAACGCCTTTTCGCATTAGCTTCGCCGGCGGGGGAAGCGACTTGCCGAGCTTCTACACGCGCCATCCGGGCTGCGTGCTGAGCACGAGCGTCGACAAGTACATGTACCTCTTTGTCCACCCCTACTTCAACGAGAAGATCCAGGTCAAGTACTCGCGCACCGAACTGGTCGACCGGATCGACCAGATCCAGCATCCGATCGTGCGCGTCGCGCTGGAACAGTTCGGGCTCCACGGGATCGACATCAACTCGATCGCCGACGTCCCGGCCGGCGCCGGTCTGGGCTCGTCCAGCTCGTTCACCGTGGGCCTGATCCACGCCCTGTGTGCGTACACCGGCAAGATGATCTCCAAGGAAGCCCTGGCCCGAAGGGCCTGCGAGATCGAACTCGGCTTCCTCGGTGAGCCGATCGGCAAGCAGGACCAATACGCGGCGGCCTACGGCGGCCTGAACCTGATCCGCTTCGAGCCCGACGGCCATGTCGAGGTTCAGCCGGTCGTCATGGCGCAGGAGCTGCGCCGGCGGTTCACGGAGAGCCTGTTGATGTTCTACCTCGGCGGATCGCACACCGCCCGCACGATCCTCGACGACCAACAGATGAACGTTGCCCAGGACCGCCGGAAATTCGCGTCGCTGGTGCGGATGACCGAACTGGCCGGGCAACTCGGCCAGAGTCTGACCCGCGGCAATCTCGACGACGTCGGGCCGATTCTCGACGAGAACTGGCAGCTCAAGCGGCGGTTGTCCCAAAAGATCTCCGAGGATCGCATCGACGCCTTTTACCGCACGGCCCTTGCCAACGGGGCCAGCGGGGGCAAGCTGCTCGGCGCCGGCGGCGGCGGATTCCTCCTGCTCTATTGCGAACCGGAGCACCAGGACAAGCTGCGGCGAAGTCTGGCCGAGCTGCCGGAGATGCGATTCACCCTGGACGGCGGCGGAACCCAGATCATCTTCTACGAAGCGAACCCCGACTGCTGGACCCACCAGCAAGTCTATCTCGAAGCGGCCGGCGACGCCCTGCGCCCGAGTGCCGCCTCACCACGTCCTCTTCCTGCGCAAGGATGCCCGACATGCGGGACAACGAACCGGTAAGCGTGATCGTCAACGTCTACAACGAAGCCGAGACGATCGAGCGGGAACTGCGGGAGATCCATGCCGAGATCATCGCCCGGCTGCCCGGCTCGGAGGTGATCGTGGCCGAGGACGGGAGCACCGACGGCACCAAGGAGATCCTCGCACGTCTGACGGCCGAATTGGGCATCATCCACTCCACCGCCCCGGAACGCAAAGGCTACGCCAAAGCCTTCCGCGATGCGGTCGCACTGGTTCGCAACCCGTTTGTCTTCTTCAGCGACACGGGCGGCAAGCTCGACTTCAAGGAGTTCTGGAAACTCTACGAGCACCGCCACGAGTACGACGTCCTAAGCGGCACGCGCAACCAACGGACCGACCAGTGGTATCGCCGCCTGTTGACCTGGTCGTACAACGCCCTGCTGCGGCTCTATTTCCGCGTCGAGCTGCGCGACGCCGATGCCGGCTTCCGCCTCTATCGCACGGAAGCAATCCGCAAGATCGCCGCCGAGCCGTGGATCAACCGCCACTTGATCGCCTCGGAGCTGGCCCTGCGTGCGATCTATAGCGGCTACACGATGGCCGAGATCCCGATTGCCTATCGTCAGCGTGCGGGCGTTTCGCGCGGCCTTCCTCCGCGCAAGATTCCCCGGGTGATCTGCAGCGTAGTCCGCAACTTCCCCCGGGTAAAACGCGCGATCGCCGCCCCCGGCTATCGCAGCGTCTCTTAAGACCAGGCTTGTCAGAGCAGCGGGCATGCTGGGGCCAGGTTCCGCCAGTGAAGGCCGTCTGACGACTCGTCCGGAAAAAGGGGGACACGGACCGGCGCGTGAGCCCTGCTACTCTAATTGGGGGAATGATCCTGCAAACCGTCTCCGCAGCCGGCCGACACTCTGCGGATCGCCCCCAGGTTTAGCGAGAGAATTGTGGAAAGCCTCACGTGTTGCGATGCACATTTTCCGTCGCGGTGCATATTCGTAACTGCTTGTCTTTCAAATCGTTTCATCTGCAACGAAAAACGTAAGTCTTATAACCATAAAGTGGGGGTGTGTTGCACAATTCATGGTCGACTACATAGTTCGACGTGGAATGTACCACCCATGCTTACCTCCCCTCACATGGTTTCCGTGTTCCGCTAGTCTCTTGCCCGTGCTCCCCAAGGAGCACGGGCCGTGCGTGCAGCCGCCAAGCGTCGCTTGGCTCGGGCCGGACGGCCGTACGGCGAGCGCGAGGGCAATTTCTCGAAAGCGTCAATTGTCAAAGATCCAAGCGGCTTGCCTTCTGGGCTGCCAGGAATCAGCCTAGCAGAACGGCTGGCCCAATTTCAACACGATTTGGCGCGGCGGAATTGGGAAGGAGGAAGGACAAAGGACTTGAGGACAAAGGACGGTGGGCGAAGGCGGTGTGACGCGTAGGGGGCCACTGGCGTGCCGCCAGTGACACTCGGCGATGTGCGGCAGACCATGCGATGGCACCGAGGCGGCCCCTTGATGGATGATGCGTTCGCTGGCGGGCAGCGTGTTATCTCGACCGCAGAACGCGCCGGCCCACTCTTCGGGGCATCCTGCGAACGCTTGACGGAGCAACGTCTTGCCGCGAGAATGCTGGTTGATGTAATGCGCGTTATGCCGCCGGAATGGCCATCACAACTAATTACGACGGCACCGCACTGGCGGCAGAATCAGAAGTTAGGCGGCTCCTATGTCCGACGGCTGGAAGTTCACCCCCGAGCAGATCGAAGCCGCGGCTCGGGAGCCTCTCGACTCCGAGTCCAATTGGCGGTTGATCCTGTCGCAACTGGACGAACTGCCTTGGCCCGATGTCTACTACGATCGCTGCAAGGATGAACTGCGACGCCGGGGGTTCTCCGAGTCCGACATCCAACGGATGCAGCAGTTCGCAGACGAGATCGTCTGGCCGTACATCGAGCAGCTCCCCTATCCCGAGTTCCACGTCGATGAGAAGACCGCCGAGAGGGTGGCCCTCCACGGACCGGAGTGCGACGAACTCGGAGAGAATCAGATGCGTGAGCTTTTGGCATTCTTCCACAGGTGCCGGGGGACCGCCTAACCCGGCGCTGCAGCGGCCCCGGCCCGCCGCGGCGCTTTCCGGTACAACGACAGCCACTCTCAGCGGGCCGGGCCGCTGAGCTTGGCCGTTAGCCGACACGACAATGACTGACCACGATAAGCTACTCATAGCTCTGAAGGGAACAATTTCGGGGTATTTGGACCATCACGTGGTTCAACCTGCGAGTCGCCTAGTCGATTGCGATTTCGCAGCACAAGACGATGTCGCTAATGTCCTGGTGCTACATGATCTTCTTGAAGCAATCGCGGAAGCCCATTCGGGCAAGCCGATCGATCAATACATCGCGCAAGTCGTCGAAGAGGATCCGACGGACGCTACCGATCTTGCCGAATTGCTCTCGCGCCGTCGCAATCACGAGGCAGACGTGGCCGAACTTCGTACGGTATTCTGCAGCTACGTGTTAAGCCTAGCGAGGGCTGCGTCTATTTCGGTTTTGTCATCGTCCTATTTGGCCGCCTTTGTCGTCACACGATCTCTTCTTGAGCTACTCGTTAATGTCGGTTCTGGCATCACAGGCACAATGTCTGAGAAGATCAGCAGTCTTTCAATGTTGACCGCCGAGGAGAAGGACACAGTGGCTGACTTTTGGCGAGAACTGTCCGGATGGGCGCATCCTCACAAGAGATGGCTGAAGAGAGTGTGCCCCGTATTTGTAGCTAAGGGTCCAGTGCATCATCCAACGCTAACGCGAGACGCGATGGGATGCTTGGCATTCTGCACCGATCTTGCGTTCGCTATTGCTTTCGACAAATTTGCTGTAGAACCGGCTGTTGTACGGACACATTGTCTCGACAAGCATGTTGATTATTGCCGGTTTTCGTTCATTCGGAGGCGGATTGAGCGACAAAATGTCGGCTAACACGTCGTTCAACCGGACCCGCCGGCCTGCTTCCGCGATGAAGTATTTTCGTTCCAGCCCGCCGGTGGCGGGTCGGTCAACTCTGCGTTAGGGGCTCAATGATGCGTCCGGCACTCGCAGCCTATGTGCTACTCGGCATCGCGGGGATGCTTCTCGCCTTCCTCGCAATCCATCAAGCCAAC
>JBDKTH010000942.1:0-2313 GCA_039680305.1 Thermoguttaceae bacterium
CCTCGACCAGTGGGACCACGCTCTCGCACGAATCGGTCCGGCCATTCTTGCGCGACGTCCATGCGGCCGCGGCCCGAGTGGGCGCCGTCGATCTCAATCTGCTCCTGCTCAATGGTCGGCCGCTGGCATTCGCTTACAACTATCAGTGGCGAGGGTCGGTTTACGGCTTACGCATGGGCTACGACGCCGAGGTTTCACGCCAGGGGCCCGGAAACGTGCTTTTCGCATGGGCGATCCGCGACAGTATCGAACGAGGCGATTATTTCCACGACATGGGGGTCGGCTCGCTGGATATCAAGCGGCACTTCCTGACCCGGGTGGTCCCGGTCCTCCGCTACAGCCACTACCCGGTCAGCGTGCCACGAACCCAAGTGCTGCGTTTGAAACGCTGGATCGAGCAATCGCGATTGCCGGCGGACAGTTTGACGCAGGGGCCGGCGATTCCTCTCCTCGGCGAAGGAAACGATGGCTTGCCGTGCACCAGTTGTCCCCCGGCGTATCATTAGGCATGACCGTCACGCTGTCAGACCGTTCGGCGGACAACGAGCCCCGGGCTGAGTTGGTGAACCACAAGGCCGAACGGAGCTTTTCGCTTCGCCCGGGACGAGTGGCCTTGGCCCTCGGGCTTTGCAGTCTGATGCTCACGCTGGCCAATCCGCTGTCGAAACTGGCGGAGTCGGCCATCGCTTGGGAGCGTCATCGCGGACTGGCGGAGATCGCCTGGCGTTTCGACTTCGACTTCAGGAACAGCATTGAGATCTGGTTCTCTTCCGCGATTCTCTTGGCGGCCGCGGCCCTTTGCTCTGTGGTTGCGCTGGCCAAACGGCAAAACGGTGGAGCGCACGTGTTCCATTGGGCCTTGCTTGGCGCCGGGTTCGTCTGTCTCTCGCTCGACGAGACGATCAAGCTCCACAAGGTCGTCATCCTGCCGTTGTGTCGCCGCGCGAGCGAGTATGGCGTTCCCTTCTACTCCTGGGTTGTGCCAAGCGGACTCCTGGTTCTTGGGCTCGCCCTGGTCTATCGGCCCTTGCTGCTCGAGCTGGACTGCCGCATCCGACGGCTCATCTTGGCCTCGGCCGTGGTTTACCTGGGCGGTGCCCTGGGAGTGGAGACCCTCTCCGGGCTCTGCAGCAGTTGGTACGGCATCGACTCGCTCCGCTACGTGCTAGCAAGCACGGTGGAGGAAGCCCTGGAAATGGCAGGGATTGTCCTTTTCATCTACACCCTGCTGGCGTACCTCGAACAGGAGATGGGACTCGGGGAAATCCGCCTCCGGTGACCCCGGGCGCAGACAACGGCCCTTGATCCGGATAGACTTCTAGGCAGGCCGTGCCATGGGCGATCGACCCCGGGCGGTCAAAACAAGCCATTTTTTGTGACAAAGTGAGGAGATTATGAAGGCACGATTCCCCCGCTGGTTCGTGTGGTTGGGCAGTATCCTCGTCCTCGGCGCTATAGTCGGCGAAGTGTCTGCCAAGGAGACCGACAAGCCGAAACCCGAGGCCAAGGCAGCCGCGAAAGCGGACAAGACCGAGAAACAGGGCAAAACCGCGAAACCGGGGGGCGTCGGGCCGACGGCCACCAAGGTTGTCGAGCTTACCCTTCGGGGCGATTACCCGGAGGGCGCGACGCTCGACAGTCTGTTCAGCCAGATGCGCCCTTCCTTGTCGAAGATCGTCAACCGTCTGGACAAGGCGGCCAAGGACGACACGGTCAAGGCCGTGCTGCTGAAGATCGAAGAACTGCAGTTGGGCCGCGGGAAGGTGTATGAGCTGCGGGCGGCGGTCGACCGGGTGCGCAAGGCCGGCAAGCCGGTCTATGCGCTGCTGTCGATGGCCGATACAAACACCTATCTTCTGGCCTCGGCGTGTGACGAGATCGTGCTGGCCCCTCCCGGCGTCCTGATCCTCCCCGGCGTCCGTGCCGAAGTGACCTTCTACAAAGGCCTCTTCGAAAAACTGGGGATCCAGTTCGACATGATGCAGATGGGCAAGTACAAAGGGGCCGCCGAGCCGTTTACCCGGCGCGAGATGAGCCCGGCCATGCGCGAGAATATGGAGACGCTGGTCGATGGTCTCTACGATGACCTCATCGCCACGGTGGCCAAGGACCGTAAGCTCGAAAAGGACCAGGTCAAGAAGCTTATCGACGAGGCGATCTTCACGGCCGAGGCGGCCCGCAAGGCGCGGTTGGTGGATCGGGTGACCTATCGCGATCAGTTCCTGGAAGCCCTCAAGAAGAAGCTCAACGCCGAGAAGCTCGACGTGACCACGAAGTACGGCCAGGACAAGACGTCTGCCGACTTCTCCGGCT
>JBDKTH010000644.1:0-4109 GCA_039680305.1 Thermoguttaceae bacterium
CCGCTGGCCAGTGGCTCCGCGGCCCAAGCATCCGCTTGCCCAGGGCCGCGGTAACCAGCGTGGCCACCAGCGGCAGGCCGGGCACCAGAAGCAGGAGGGTGTTGATCTCAAACATGGGGGCGGTACTCGGTGTCGGTGCGAGGAATCTCCGGCCGATTCCCGGCCGGCGGCAAGGTGGGCCACACGGGCGTCTCTTCCGCCGGCTTCTCGGGCAGTTCACGATCGACGAATGGCGGCTGATCGGCCTCGCGCAGGTCCTGCCAGACGATAATGTCGAGGCTCCCCTTCCGGTAATAGAGCATCAGGATCAAGGCCAGGGCAATTGCCGCTTCACAGGCGGCGATGGTGATGATGAACACCACGAGCACCTGGCCGCTAAAATCGTTGTAGTAGCGCCCCCAGGCAACCAGGCTGACCGACACGCCCTGGAGCATCATTTCGGCGCAGAGGAACATCACGATCATGTTGCGCCGGCACAAAAAGCCGACCAGGCCGATGCCGAACAAGAGGGCACCGACGGTCAGGTAGTTTTGGAGCAGCGCCAGTTCCGGATCAACCATGGTCCGCCCCCCTTTCATCCTTCGTGGGAAGCCTGGCCGGTTCCGACACCGGCAGCTTGCCTCGAGCGACGATCACCGCCGCGCCGATCAGGGCGGCCAGCAAGAGAGTTCCGCCCACTTCCACGGCCAGAAGATGCGGCCCGAACAGTTCGCGTCCCAGTTGGACCACATGCTCCTCGGTCAGGACCTTGGCCTGCCGCTGAGCCGTCGTCACCGCCACCGCCGGGGCCAACCGGCCCGGATCGGCCAGCACGCTCATCACGGTCATGGCCAGGACGGCGACCAGGACCGAGCCGGTCGTGGCCGAGATCAGAGCCTCCCAACTGACCCGATCGTAGTGCGTCCAGCCCTGAGGTTGGGCCAGCATGAGCACGAAGAGGAAGGTTACGAGGATTGCCCCGGCGTAGACGACGATCGTGGCGACGGCGAGGAATTGGGCCCCTTGAAACAGGAACAGCCCGGCCGTGCCCAGCAGGGTCATCCCGAACCAGACGGCCGCATAGACCGGACTCCGGAGGGTCACGGTCGCCAAGGCCGAAGCCACGGTGATGCCCGCGAGGATTGAGAACAGGCTCGTGGCCACCCAGTTGCCCAGTCCCGGCAGCCCGGATACCAGCAGGCCCAGGCCGACGGTGGTCAAGGCGACTCCCACCAGCCAGCCCCGCGCTAGCCCGCGCGGCAACATCAGCCACAGGCCGATGGCCAGCGACGACGCGGCGAGCATGAAAACCACCTGGGGGCTGCTCACGACCGCTTCTCCTGTTCGGCGAGCCGCGCGCTACGCGTCGGCTCCGCGTCCTTGGTCTGGTCGTAGACGCTCAACAGCTTCTCCTTGTCGAAGATCATCTCCTCGCGGCTCTTGCCGGCCAGGTCGTAAAGGCTCGTCAGTTCGATCGCGTCGACCGGGCAGGCTTCTTCGCACATCCCACAGAAGATACACCGCAGCTCGTCGATCGTGAAGCTCTGCGGGTATTTCTGCCGGTCGGGCCAGGGGCTCTCGTCGGCAATGATATCAATGCAGTGGGCCGGACAGGCCGTGGCGCAGAGAAAGCAGGCCACGCACTTGACCCGCCCCTGGTCGTCCCGGTTCAGCCGGTGCACGCCGCGGTAGATGAGCGGATCCGGGGCCACGTGCCGCTCCTCGGGCGACTCGACGGTGACCTTCGGGCTCAAGAGGTGCTTGACCGTGGTGGTCAGCCCCTCGACGAACAGCGGCAGGTAGGTTTTGCCCGTCCAGCCCAGCTTCGGCTCCTCGATCCAGCGAATATCCTTGTCGTCGGCTTTCATCCGAGCGATACCTCCTCTTGCTCTGGGGCGATCGGGAGGCGTGGGCGATTGTCGCTGCTGGCGGGCACCAGGACCGTGACGACCAGCCAGGCGACGATCAGTACCGTCCAGCCAATCAGTCCTGCGAGCATGCCGGTCGACAGTCCCGTGGCCGACACGAGTCGCTTCCCATACTCTACCCACAGGGCGACCACCAACACGTTGACCACGCCCAGCGGGAGCATCACTTTCCAGGCGATGTCCATCAACTGGTCAAACCGGAAACGGGGCCAGCTCCACCGGGTGATCATGAAGAACACGATCGCCACGAGCACTTTGAGCGCGAAAATCACCACGCGCAGAATGGCCACCGGCCAGGTGACTTCTTCCGTGCTGCCCGTCAGGCCCCAGAGATGCCACCCCCCGAAGAACAGAATCACGATCAAGAAGGCGGCCAAGATCATGTGCATATACTCGGCCACCAGATACATCATCAGCTTGATGCCGGAATACTCGGTGTGATAGCCGCCAACCAGTTCCTGTTCCGCCTCGGGAAGGTCGAACGGCAGCCGGGCCGCTTCGGCAAACGAAGCCACGACGAAGACCAGGAAGCCCAGCGGCTGAGCCCAGACGTTCCAGATGCCGCTGGCGGCCTGCTTGTGAATGATCGTATCCAATTCGAGCGAACCGGACATCAACACCACGCCCAGGAGCCCCAAGCCCATGGGAATCTCGTAGGAGATCAACTGGGCGCTGCTCCGCAACCCGCCGAAGAAGCCATACTTGTTGTTGCTCGCCCAACTGCCCAGCACGACGCCGTATACGGCAATGCTGCTGACGGCAAAGATATAGATGATCCCCACGTCGATGTGCGGGGCCACGACCAGGTGGATCGGCCGGTTGAGCGACTCGATCCCCAGATCCGGCGGCAGAACGCTGCCGAAGGGCACTACGGCAAACACGGCCAGGGCGGCCACAAACATCGCGATCGGCCCGGCGAAATAGAGGAGCTTGTCCACATGACGAGGCGTCACCTCTTCCTTGAAGATGAACTTCACCCCGTCGGCCATCGGCTGGCCCAGTCCAAAAAGCCGGATTGTGGTCAGCGGAATCCCCACCCGGTTCGGCCCGCGCCGGTCCTGGATCCACGCCGCGATGCGTCGTTCCAAGAGCACCAGGTAGGCCGCCGCCGTCATGAGCCCGCCAACCAGCAGGCCGATTTTGATCAGGGTTTCGAGGAACAAGGACATGGGAGGAAAGGATGAAGGATAAATGATGAATGCAGAACGGGCGAGACTTACGGCCTACCGCTTGCTCTCACACAACGGAATCCTCTCCCGGGGATTCGGCCAGAAGATTCAGTTTCAGATCAATGCCAACGTCGGGAATCGGGGCGCTGGCGGCGTTGAAGTAGATGATTTCGGCGGCGACGTCGCTGAGGATCTTGCGGGCGTCGTAGAGGCCGGACATGCCGAGGAGTTCCCAGAGGAGACTTCCTTCGGAACGCACGTCACGCGGAGGCCGGACCGCCCAGCGAACCGATTGGAGGCGGTCGTGCCGGTTGACATACGAGCCATCCCGTTCGGGATACGCCGCCCCGGCCAACTCATACGTCGCCCGTCGCGAGAGCGGCGTGGGGAGCAGGTCCTGGACCACCAGCACCGATAGCCGGTCAAAAGCGGCCGCGGTCGCCTCGTCGATCCAATCGTCGTTCTTATATCCGCCCGAAACCCAAACGCCGCGGATCTGGCCTCGCGCCAGCTCCGGGAGCCACTCGTCCAACGGCGTCACGCGGCCGGTGAAATGCGACAGCACCCGCTCCACGCCGCGCCGATTTGGGCATTTCTCGGCGGAAACCACGAACCCGTTGGGAAATCGCTCGTCCTCGCCGACCACCGGCACGCGGCCCAAAACCAACTCGGCATTGGGATCGAGCTGCCGCATAAGCTTGGCCAGCATGTAGGCTTCTTCGACCGTCAGGAAAGGCGACAGGACGGCCGCCAACCGCCCGGCCTCGCCGAGCTTCTGGTGCAGCTGGCCGGTGACCTGGCTCCAGTCAAGCTCAACCACCGTGCCGCCCTCGCGACGCCGGGCGCCGGTCAGACGCCGCTCGTCGTGGACGTGGTGGTAGTCGTAGCGTCCGTCATTGCAGATCCACCACTGGTTCACCTGAGGGTTCTCCCGGGGTTTGATCCGATAGACCTGGTCCTGGTTCTCTTCGATCCAAATCGAGCAGCCGGTCGCACAGCCCGTGCATACGCCCGCGTGGCGTTTCAGGTACCA
>JBDKTH010000990.1:0-2793 GCA_039680305.1 Thermoguttaceae bacterium
CACCGTTGGCGATTCCGTCGCCGTCGCTGTCGGCGGTGTCCAAGACTTCCGACTCGACCGCGACGACCGCCGACTTGGCCCGGTCCGTTTCGCCCGGTCCGTGGATCTCGACCCAGCCCGTGGCCGACACCTCGGTCCTCGGCTCCAGCACTTCGCATCGGGCCAGGGCACGGCAGTGCGTCCGGGAGCCCTCCTGGGCCAGCGGCATGTCGGTGCACAGGTATACACGCTTGCCTAGCCACGCGAAACGCGTGGGCGCGGGGGCTGCCCCTTCGCCGGGGATGCTGTAACCGTGGCAGCACCTCCCGCCGTCAGACAGCCACATCACGAAGTCGGTGCCCAGGTACTCCTTGGACTTCTGGCCACGCTGAGGATTGTTGTCGGCGTCGACGAAGACCGTCAGGTTCGTGTTCGTGAGCGGGAAGTCGGCCGCGAACTCCAGAACCCACAGATACCGGTTCCCCGCCGAGTTGCCGAGGAGGATCTTTCGGATGTCGCGTGCCGGATCGGCGGCGGCCGACTTGGCGTTCTCCCAGACCGGTTCCAGCTTCTCCGCGGCGTTGGGGTTCGTGCCGAGGCGGCATTCGAGCTGATCGGGGATGCCGTCGGAATCGGAATCCAACGCGGCAGCCTCCCCGAAGGTCGCCCCCACGCTCAGGAACAGTCCTGCCAAGGCCATCTGCCAGCCCATGCTCTTCATCGCCAGCACCTCCAAAGTTGATGACTCCCCGCTCAGGATGTCCCCTCGGGCAATCCCGTCGTTAGTACCCGCTATTATGGAGGACCGCCGCGGTGTTTGGCAAGCTCTTCGGTGTCCGGGTGGTCCCGCTTGTATCGGGAGAAGGATCTGCTAGAACAGGACTCCATGGACGCAACGCTTCCGACATTCCTGAACGCTCTGTTTGCCGAGGGCCGAGTGCGCGTTGCGGCTCCGGCGGAGATCGCCGAGCGGGAACTTCATGCCGCGGACCTGGTGCTGGCGGCGATGGAGAGGCAGTATCGACAGGAGTTGCCCGGCACGCCGCCGCCACTGACGGCGGAAGTGGCCCGTTGGGGGGCCGTGATGTTCTATCGTGCCTGCCAGTTCGTGGCCTATCGCGACCTGGGTGAGGAGCAGATGGACGCGAGCTTCCAGCCGGAATGTCCCGGCGACGACTTGGCGGGCACCCACTACAGCGTCGATTTGACGTTCCGTTACCTGCCCGATCTGCTCAACCTGGCCCAGAGCGCCTCCGAGGGCGATCCGCTGCTAAAGCGGCTCAGGCACTGGGCCGACCGGTGGCCTCTCTCCTCAGTGGGCGTCGCCGTCACCAGTTCTGCCGTGCCCGAGGCGGTCGTCGGTCATCCGTGCCTGCTGCGCCTCTACACCGATCGGGTCATCGCTCGCCGCGACGTGTCGCGTCTGGCCGATCCTCGCGTGCGGGAGTGCGTGAGCCAGTCGCTGGGGATCTTCCCGGATCTGGCTCCCCCGATGGCCGCGGCCCTCCGGACCGGCGAACCCGATCGCAACTGACCAAGAAAGGACTCTCTGATGGATGCTTCGACCGGCGTCCCCATGGACAAGGACCATGCGGAGTTGGGACGTCGCCTGACAAGCGAGGTCCTCGCGCCGATGAAGGCCGCCTTCGTCGCCAAGGACGAGGTGATCGATCTGTTGGGCGTGTGCCTGGTCGCAGGCGAGAACCTGTTCATCCTCGGCCCGCCGGGCACGGCCAAGAGCGCCTTGGTGCAGGATCTGGCCGCCCGGATCGACGGCCGCGTGTTCGACTATCTCCTCACCCGATTCACCGAGCCCAACGAACTGTTCGGCCCCTTCGATATCCGCAAGCTCCGCGAAGGAGAATTGGTCACCAACACCGAGGGCATGCTGCCCGAGGCATCGCTGGCCTTTCTCGATGAGCTGCTGAACGCCAACAGCGCCATCCTCAACAGCCTGCTCATGGTGCTCAACGAACGGGTGTTTCGCCGCGGACGGGAGACGCGAGCCTTGCCGCTGTTGATGGCCGTCGGCGCCAGCAATCGCCTGCCGGAGGACGACGCCCTCGGGGCACTGTTCGATCGCTTCCTCATGCGCGTCCGCTGCGACAACGTCGCCGCCGAACGGATGCAAGAACTGCTGGTCTCCGGCTGGAAGCTCGACCTGGACCGAGGCCGGCCCGAAGCCAGTTTCGGAATCGACGATGTGCGCCGGCTGCACGCGATGCTCGGCGAGGTCGAGTTGGACGGGGTTCGACCGGCGTATGTCGAACTGATCCATCGGCTCCGGTATGCGGGCATCCGCGTGTCGGACCGCCGCGCGGTCAAGCTCCAGCGGCTCATGGCGGCCAGCGCCCTTCTGTGCGGCCGCCTGGTGGTCCACGTCACCGATCTCTGGGTCTTGCGTTACCTCTGGGACACGGAGGACCAGCAGGAGATCCTCGCTTCGCTCGTCCAGGAGGCGATCGACAAGAGCCCGGCGGAGGAGCAGGCCGCGAGCCATCCCCGCTCGCGCGGCGCTGATGCCCCGGATGCCGACAGTCTTGCCCGCGACCTGGAACACATTGCCGACCGTCTTGGCGAAGGCCCGTTGGCCGCCACGGACCAAACGTACCTCAAGGATCGGTTGGGTCTCTTGGCCGGGCGGTGCCAGTGGGTCGCCGACAAGCAGCAACGAGCGTTCCTCGAGCAACAGATCGAGGCGTTGTGGAAGCAACTGGGAGTGACGCCATGACGGGGCAGGGCAGGGCGAGCGGCAAAGCGCTGGCTCCCGAGGGAACCGACCGCTCTTGGGCCGTGTGCCTGCCGACTGCTCAG
>JBDKTH010000135.1:0-2759 GCA_039680305.1 Thermoguttaceae bacterium
ATTCCGCGCGCACGATCCCGGGGACCAAGGCCTCCGAGCAATCGCCGGCTTCGGCGAGAGCCGCAGGCCAACCCTGATTGAGACGCCAGAGGGAGAGTCCGTCATCTTGCTAGCAGTGCTGATGTAGTCTCCTCTTGAGGGGCGGGGATAATGAGGATATGCGGAGGCGTTGGTTCTTCCGCCCCTTGGCCCCCTTGTGAGGCGGACCGATGAAGGAAGGCATGTCGTTACCCCTCGCCCCTGGGCGGCTCTCGATCTGGAGTGGTCTGCCACGGACGACCAATTTCTTCGGCGGGTCAACCGATGTCCTCCTTGTCACTGCCAATACTCTGCCTGAGTCGCCTAGTCCTTCTGGTTTATCTATCACTACTGACTCAATGTCTCGTCCGGAAAAACCGGAAGTCGATCTCGATAGCCAAGTCCGTTTGTCACGGAAACGTCACTCTGAGTTGTCTTGGAGTTGTCTTACGGGACCTTGATTGTGGAGAGTCCATATGAGTCAGCCGCTGCAAGTGGTCATCGTCAAGCCCAGCAAGTACACGGCGGAGGGCTACGTGGAGCGTTTTCGCTGGGGCTTCATGCCCAACAGCACGGTGCCGTACCTGCGGAGTATGACGCCGTCGGTGGTGAATGGCGCGTCCGTCGAAGTCCACTCCGTGGATGAGTACGTCCACACGGATCTAGATTACCTCTCCCTGCTTAAGCGACACGCAGCTGGCCGGACGCTACTGGCACTGGTGGGTGTGCAGAGCCATCAACTCCATCGCGCGCTGGACCTCGCGGCCCACGCCCGGCGGAACGGATGCATGGTCGTCATCGGAGGGCCTCATGCGATGACCTGCGACACGTCCATGCTACAGGGCCGCGGCGTCAGTTTCGCGCTGGCCGAAGCGGAACTGATCTGGCCCGAGATCCTGGGCGACGCGGTCGATGGAGAACTGCAGCCCGTCTATGGCCGGCAGCAGCGCTGGCAGCAAGAGTTGGAATCGCCGACCATCGTGCCGCCCGGGCGCAAGGATCTCGGCAGGTATGTCATTCCAATGCTGGGAATTTACCCGGCGCGTGGATGTCCCTTCCTCTGCAACTTTTGCTCGGTAATCAAAATCGCCGGGCGGCGAATCCGCAGTCAGAGCATCGAGACCACCCTGGCCAGTCTCCGCGCAGCCAAAGCGGCCGGCGTGCGAACGATCATGTTCACGTCCGACAACTTCAACAAGTATCCGCAGGCGGAGGAACTGCTTACCGCCATGGTGGACGATCGCCTTGGGCTGGACTTCTTCGTGCAGTGCGATACGCAGGTCGCACGGCAGGAGCGTCTCGTGGCGCTGCTGGCCGAAGCCGGGTGCTATCAAATGTTTGTGGGCGTTGAATCGTTCAACCGCCAGACACTCTTGGCAGCCCGCAAAGGCCAAAACCGGCCCGAAACGTATCACGAGATCGTTCGTCTGTGCCGTGAGCACGGCATCAGCTCGCACTTTTCCAACATCATTGGCTTTCCTCAAGATACTCCGCAGGGAGTCGGTGAGCATTTGGAGATACTTCAACAGATGGGCCCGACATGGGCTTCCTTCTATATCCTCTGCCCGATCCCCGGCACCGAGCAGTACGATGACTTCCTGGCGAGAGGACTGATCACGGAGAAGAACCTTGACCGGTTCGATACGACCTGCCTCACCTGGCGTCATCCGTGCTTCTCCCGCGAACAATTGTTGGAACTGCTATTTAAGTGCTATCGCGAGTTTTTCTCGTTACGGCACGCTTGGCAGAACATACGGGACGAGATGGCGTTCGGCACTCATCGGTTACTTGCAAGGGCGACGGGAAACACGGGCATGTCGCTGTTCACTCGTCTCTGCGTATGGCAACGGACGCACCCGATGTCGGGTGGCATCAGGCGCATCGTGCGGGATAGCGCTGCCGAGTTTATCGCATGGCGGAGGGAACTCTTTGGCTTCGAGCTGGCTCCCTTGCCACGGAGTTTGCAGCTCTCCGCGGCGGAAAGGCTGATCCCTTTACATCGTCCCCCTACGGATGGCGTTGAGTCTATCACGAGCAGTTGACATTGATCGAGCAGTGGAGAGACTCGAAGGCCGATTTCTGATGGATGTTTTCAAGTGCATCCGGCGAGTCGTTCTACCTTCTACACGCTTGGCATCCGAGACGAGGACTTTGAGAGGCTCAGGATGTTCACCGAGAAGGCGGCGCAGTCGCCTCCCCTGATCTGCATCGATGCCGCCAACGGATACACCAAGTTCTTCGTGGATCGGGTAAAACACGTCCGTGAGCTGTGTCCCAGGGCGACCATCATGGCTGGGAACGTGGCGACCCCGGAGATGGTCCAGGAACTCTTGATCCAAGGCCGGGCCGACATCGTGAAGGTGGGGATCGGCCCAGGAAGTGTTTGTACCACCCGGAGGATGACCGGCGTGGGGTATCCGCAACTATCCGCCATCATCGAATGCGCCGACGCCGCTCATGGAAACAAGGGACATCTCTGTGCCGATGGCGGCTGTCGGACGCCGGGTGACATTGCCAAGGCGTTTGGAGCGGGAGCGGACTTCGTGATGCTTGGGGGAATGCTGGCGGGAACGGAGGAGTGCGATGGGGAGTGGACCACCGACAACGGCGAGAAAAAGTCGCTGAAGTTCTATGGCATGTCCAGCTGTGAAGCCCAAAGGAAGCACCACGAGCGTATGAAGGACTACATCGCCGCCGAGGGGAAATGCGTGGAGGTGGCCTACAAAGGCCCGGTGAGAGGC
>JBDKTH010001012.1:0-11687 GCA_039680305.1 Thermoguttaceae bacterium
CTGTCTAATGGCGATTGGCGCGGCCCTGTTTCTCGCCAGCGACGCCCTATTGGCCGTCTATCTGTTTCACGCCGCCCCGCAGATCGTCGGCGCCGCCGTCTGGCTGATCTACGGCGTCGGCCAGATGTTGATCGTCTATGGTGCCGCCGCCGTCTCTGGGCTGACGTGGGAAGGAATGCAGAGGGGATAGCATCGTTGGGCACAGGAGTGCGGTGACGATCTTGCCCCGTCGGATCCTTCGTCCCGCAGATCCGGACATTGTCCGGATCTGCGGGACGAGTCTACGAGCCCTGATGCCTGAGGAAACTTCAGACCGTTTCCCGGCCCGCCTATTGACCGGCGGCATTTCAGATCGCCATACTGAACCGCATGAATGTCTATGCCGACGGGAAAGGTGGGCTACGGGGCGATTGTTGGGCAGCTCAATCGGCCTGGGGAAGAAGAAGGGGCAACGTTAGGAGACGTCGCTGATGGGGCGGCGTCTTAGCGAGACCATATCCGTAGTGTCACGCTTTCGTTATCTTTGGTGGTACGATGACACTGCTGAATCGTAGAGTCGTTGGAGGCGTGAAACGCACCGTCGGCCTTTACTGGAGTCCACTCTTATGCGAAGAGTCCGAGTCAGACCAAGCAAGCCGGCCGCTGCCATGGGGATGGTCGTGGGCGCGGTGTTCGTAGGTATTGGCCTCTTTTTCGTGATTCCGGTCTTTGGTGCATTCGGAATCTTCTGGACCTTTGTCGCTGCTGCAATCACCATCTTTCATGCTTTCAACGTGTTTTCCGAGCGTGGGGTTGCAACGACGGAAATCGACGTGGAAGTCGACGGCATTCCGACCAATCAACGCGAGGAAATGCCGTTTGATGAACGCCTGCGACGGCTTGAGCAACTTCGACACGATGCGTTGATCAGCGAGGAAGAGTATCAGCACAAGCGTCGGGAGATTCTTCGCCAACAATGGTAGGGCCGGAGAGGGCGTAAAACGCATCAATCACCCTCCGAGGCTCGGGATGAACCCTCCTCTGCGGCTGACCCGGCCCGTCATGCCCAGTCGGCTTGGTAACGCCACTGGTTGAGCGTCTGACGAGCCATCAGGGCGAACAGTAACGCGGCGCCAAGGAATCCAGGCACCACGAAACTACCCAGGACTGCCGACCCACACAACACCGCCAGCACGACGCGCCCCCGGCGTTTCAGGAGCAAGACGGGACCGATCTTGTGGAGCAAGGGGGCCAAGACGACGGACAGAATGACATTGAACAGAGCCGCCAGGAGTATCGCGCCTATCAGCACGAACGCCAGAAGACGTTGAGCCTCCACGGAGCCCACGGGCGGCAGTCTATCGAAGGCCAACATCCAGGCCGGCAGCCAGAGCAGGTAGATCAGCAACATCACCAGGAAGTGCCTGGCTGCCAGATGCCATGCGGGTTCACTCGATCGGTAGCCCAGATTCTCAAGGGTCGAGCGGCACCGATCCCAACGAGGCACCGCGTGCTAGAGCTGCGCCGCCAATTCTCCTGGGGGGCCAAATCGCTGCGTGGCCCGTGCAAGGGCCGCCTGTTCGTCAGCGAGCCTTCCCTGTTCCTCTTCAAAGATCGACACGAGATGCGCCAGCAATTCCTCCCGCATCACGCGCTTGCGGGCCAGCGTCGCTCGGACTGGCCACACCACCTGTCCCACGACGACCTTCAGTTGCTGGAGCGTTGCGTCGTTCATGCCGGGCCTCCTGGAATGTCGCCGATGATCGGAACGCAGTGAGTCCATTCCTTACGGCCCTTCGCCGTCGGGCACTAAGGCGACCGTGCGTCGCTCCTTGGAACCGTCTCACGCGAGTATTATAGACTGTCTAGAAATTGAAGTCCAGTGGTCTCGTTCGAATTGGCCGGCGGGCAGACCGAGGAGGTGGTTGACGCCATTGCCGACCGTTATAATGGCCAGTTGACGCTCGTGGCCGAGATCAAGGCCGGCAAGTGCGTCGTCGGCTACGAACTGACCTCGAAGTGATACGGTGTCGAGTATGACCGCCGGGACTGCTGCCCAACTCGCCAATCGTCCGTGCGTCGCGGGGATCTTCCTGCTTCCCCTGTTGGCGATGTCGCTCATCACGGCCGTTTCCCGCGGCGCTGAGACCGAGGTGATTCTGCCCACGGCAATCTGGAGTCCGACGCCGACGTATCCGCCCAGTCCGGCTCGTCCATTCGTTGACAACCTGATTGACGGTGATCTGACCACGTCGTGTTGCTTCCTGGATGACACGCCGACAGGGAAGAATCCCAAAACGACGCCGCCGAATGCCGCCCCGCCGATCACGGCCCGCTTTGTTCTCGACCTGGGGAAGCCCCAGGAGGTTAGTGGGCTCCGCTTGGTTGCGTCAAGATCGTGGAACAACTGCATGGCGGAAAACGTCAGCGTGTTTGCCTGCGGCGATCGCGAGGGAAAGGTGAACGTCCGCTGCCTGAGAGACAACGCCCATCTCCCGCCGGTCCACACGTTCCATGCGGCATTCGTCACGTGGGAACCGGTCGCCACGCGGTACGTCAGCGTTGTCGTGAACAAGTCGTACGACGAGCGCCGGAGCGAGTTCGGTTGGTGGTGGGGCTGTTGGCGGTACACGGTCGGCGCACTTCCCAAGACCGCAGGCGGGCCCTTGTACGAGTTCGCCGGGAGCGGTGGCGACTTCGCCGTACAGATCGCCGAGGTGTCGTGCTTCTGCGGGCAGCCGGCCGACATGCCGGGAGCAAATCCCCCGCACGCCGCTTACCCGGAGAGTCGCCTGCAACGCGACTGGATGTACCAAGATTGCGGGCTGGAAAACCGGTCGATGGTGGCCAATGCGGCCCGGCTCGTGGAGTCGGAGAAACTCGGCCCCGATATTTCCAGGTGCTTTTCCTCGAAGACGGATTGTGCCTTTGAGCGGGCCATGGTCGAGCGAGTCCTGGCGGAGTTGAAGCGGAGCAACGTTGACACGGCCGCGCTGAATCGAGGGCTGACGGCGCTGGCATCGGTGTCCGGCAGCGATCCGCGGTGGAAGGAGTTGTACTTCACGGCCTGCCGGCTGCGGCGTCAGGAACGCCTGAAGGCGGTTCGCCAATGGGCCTCGCAGTTCGTCTACGTGAAGCACTATGTGTTCGGCGGCTGGACGCAGATCGAGCCGACGGATGAACTGTCGGACGAGCAGTTCTACGAACGGAATCCCGACTTCCACGAGGGATCGCAATTGTGCCTGGCGACCATCCACGAAGATGGGAGTATCGCGCACGAGGTTCTCCTCGACAAGCCGCACGGCATTATCCGGGATCCCAACCTCTCGTTTGATGCGGAGACGTTGGTGTTCTCGATGCGGGACAACTTCAAGACCGATGATAACCATCTCTACAAGATGACGCTGGCGGACCGGCGGGTGCAGCAGATCACGTTTTCGCCCACGGCCGCCGGCAAGACGTTGCCGTGTAGCGACACCGAGCCCTGCTTTGCGCCAAGCGGGGAGATCATCTTCCAGTCGACCCGCTGCGGACAACTGGATGTCTGCTGGGCGCATCCGACCTCGAATCTGTACGTCTGCGACATCAACGGGCAGCATATCCGGCGCCTGGCGTTCGACCAGGTGCGCACACTCTACCCGCAAGTCCTCAACGACGGCCGGATCATCTACACCCGTTGGGAATACAACGATCGCAATCCGTTCTTTCTGCAGTCGCTGTTTGCCATGAATGCGGATGGGACCGCGCAGACGGCGTTCTATGGGAACAACAGCGATTATCCGGCCGCGTTGATCCACGCCCGGGCGATTCCGGGCTCCAGCAAGGTGATCGCGGTGATTTCCGGGCATCATGTGCTGCAGAAGGGCAAGCTGGCGATCATTGACCGATCAAAGGGCTCGGACGGGAATAGCGGGATCGAATATGTCGCCGGGGCCTCGCCCGACGGCAAGCCGGGGCGGCGGCCGTCGAACATTCATTCGCCCTTCGACCGGTGGCCTTATGACTTGTTTGGTCAAGTCGGCCCGCAGTGGCAATATCCTTACGCATTTGATGAGACCCACTATTTGGTCGCCTTCAACCCGGAAGGCTGCCACTTCCTCAAAGGGCCCTTCAGCGTCCCCTTTGGCGTCTACTTCATGACGGCGGACGGCGCACGGGAGCTTCTCGCGTTCGACTGGAGCAATTCGTGCGGACAGGCAATTCCGATCGCGCCGCGCGAGAAGCCGGTGGTCAATGCGTCCCAGGTCGACTGGCGCCAGAAGTCCGGGCGGTTCTACGTTCACAACGTTTACTCCGGGCCGGGAGTGAAGGGCGTCGCCCAGGGGACGATCAAGCAGCTGAGGGTGGTGGCGCTGGAATACCGGGCCGCGAAGGTGTCGGAGAATTTTAACGATGGTCGTGCCGGCAACTCGAACATCCAGACGCCCGTTTCGATCGGCAATGGATCCCAGGACGTGAAGCATGTCTTGGGCGACGTGGACGTGGAAGAGGACGGGAGCGTGTACTTCGAGGTTCCCGCCCGTAATGCCGTCTATTTTCAACTGCTGGACAAGAATGGCCGTTGTGTGCAGACGATGCGAAGCTGGACGATGGTGATGCCTGGCGAGCGGTGCTCCTGTGTCGGATGCCACGAAGACAAGCAGAGCGTTCCCACGACGCAGACGAGAGTTGGCATGGCGCTGGCCCAGCCGGCACAAACGCTCAAGCCGCTGGCCGGGCAGTCGCATCCGTTCTTAAAGCGGCTCGAGAGAGAGGGACTGCTGGAGAGCGTGGACAGTTTTCTGGGAGTCAACCAGCCGCGTTCGCTCGATGCGAAGGCACCCGTCGAGGGATTCAGCTACGCGCAGATGGTCCAGCCGATCTGGGACAAACACTGCACGGCGTGCCATCAGGGCAACACGAGCGACCCGGACGAGAAGAAACGGTCGGCACTACGCCTGACGGGCGAGGTTGTCAAGCTGCCGCCCACGAGAGAGGTGATCGGTCAGAAAGACTTTACACAGTCGTACCTGGCCCTGACCTCCAAGGGAAAGTGCACGCCGCTGGTCAACTGGATCCATCCGGTAGAACGGTCGGCCATGTTGCCCCCCTACGCCTGCGGTTCCTCGCAGAGCAGGCTGATGGGCTATCTCGAACCGTCGCACTACGATGTCCGCTTGACGGATGCGGAGAGACGGATTGTCGCTTGCTGGATCGATCTGGCAGTCCCGTTTTGCGGTTCCTACGCTCAGGCGAACACGTGGAACCGGAAGGAGACGGAACTGTACGAGTATTTCCAGATGAAACGCGTGCGGTTCGCGGAGGAGGAAATCGCCAACATCCAGGCGTTGCAGCAGGGGAAGTAGCGGTTCGAGCACCGCCGCCGCCGTTCAGTCCCTCACCAGGTCAACTCGAGGCCTGCCAGGGCGCCGTGATAGAAGGCGTGATTGTCGCAGGCCAGCGTATCGTCTCCGCCTCCGGTCGCGGCGGTAATGATGTCGGGGGCCAGCAGCACGCCGTCGATCCACATCACCTCGTAACCGCCGAACGCCGCCAGGTGTTCGGTCAGGCGATAGGTGGCTTTCAAGCCGATCTGACCGACGAACGAGGTCCGGTTTGTCGTCCCGGTGCCATCGCCGCTCAAACCGGTCCCCTCTCCCGCCATGCTTGCGCGGATGTGGTTTCCGTAGACGCCCGCTTTGAGAAAGCCGTCCAGCGAAAGCGGTCCGCCCCGGTTCCAGAGCAAGGCCTCGGTTCCCAGTTGGAATCCGTAGAGGTGGTTATTGGTCCGCAGTTCGGCGTTCCCTTCCAGATCGACGCTGTAGGCGTCGGCCGCCACAAACTCATGGAGTTCCACCCAACGGAAACCGGCCACAAGCCGCAGCCGCTCCGTGACACGCCGCTTGAGATTGACTTCGGTGCTGTAAAGCCGCGACGCATAGACGGCGCTGGCTGTATCAAAGTAGTCGTCGGGATCGTCGGAGATGAAGGGGACTCGCAGGTTTCCCGGATCTGCCAGGCTCCGCCGGGCTTCCCAACCATCGACGTTGAAGTATTCGACGCCGAGGTCCCAGTCGGTGCTCAGGTGGCGGGTAATCTCGAACTGCGGGCCGGCGGCAAAGCCAAGATCGAAGTCCGAGACGTTGACCAACTCCGCGCCGGTCTGCCCGTCCTCAACGAGGGTTGTGGGACTGGCTTTGGAGCGATGGAGGATCACCGTTCCGGCGCGTACCGTCCAGCAGGAGGACGAGCAGACGCCGTCGCCAAAACCGGCGCCCGTGCATTCTGCCGGTGAGACGGCAACAGGAGCGGAAGATTCGTTCAAAACGGTCTGACCCCGGGCCGTTCCCGCAAAGGGCAAAAGGCCCATCGTCAAGATTGCCGTGAGTCGAACAAGGCCGTTGCTTGGCGACATCGCTCCGCTCCTCCATGAGTCTCGGCGCCCATGCCCACCTACCGTCGATATCGACTCTGGAAAGGGGCGGAGTGAAAGGGAACTGGGCGCAAGAGGCGTTCCTTCACGCCGCTATCCGGTGGGGGCACGAGAAACCGTAGCGAACACACAGAGTGTGAGGCCTCCCCGCCCCTTGTGCGGGTTGTGGATTCCTCGATACGATCTGACGTCACCGAAGAGGATCGCTGGCGAGATCCCCGTCTTGCGACAATGCGCCGCTCTGATAGGGCCTCAGCGCTCCCTTGAGTAGGCCAAGTTGGGTTTCCAGGTCGTTGATCGCTTCGGGGAGTGCGGACGCAGCGCCTGATGAGGCCAGCCGCTCGACGCGGCGCGTGGCATTGGTGGCTGGATGAGCCCCGAGGTAGACGACGGTGCCTTTGAGACGATGGGCGATTCGCCCAACTGCGGCGAGGTCTCCGTGGCCAAGGGCCTCGCGAATCTGCCCAACGAGGGCGTCCGCTTCGCCGAAGAAGGCTCCCACCATCTCCAGGAACAGCTCTCGCTTGCCAAAGCAAAGGCGGATGCCCTCGTCCGGGTTGAAGAGCTCCTCGGGCTCGCCCGAGGCGTCTGGCGACGGTGGAGCTTCTTCGGGCTCGGCACGCCCTGCCCTGCCCTGCCGCGCTTCGCCTTCCACTCGCGTGGCCAACCGCTCGACCAGTGCGATGAGTTCCTCGCCTTTGATCGGCTTGGAGAGGTAAGCGTCCATGCCGGCGGCAAGGCAGCGGTCGGCGTCGCCCTTCATAGCGTGGGCCGTCATGGCAATGATCGGCACGCGGGCCCGGTGCGGATCGGGCAACGACCGGATCGCCGCGGTCGCCTGGAAGCCGTCCATTGCGGGCATCTGGACGTTCATCAAGACGACATCGAAATTCGCTTGCCCGAGGCGTTGGAGGGCCGTCTGGCCGTTGTCCGCCACTTCGACCGCGTGGCCGCGTTTCTGGAGGATATGGGTGACCAGCATCTGGTTGGCCGGCGTGTCCTCGGCCAAGAGGACGCGCAGCGGTCGTTGGGCCGGGCCGCGCGGAGCGGCTGGCCGGGCATCAGCGGGCGGGAGGGCCGCCTCGGTGGATGGCACGAAGACGGCGGTGAACGAGAACGTGCTGCCGCGGCCCGGCTCGCTTTCCAGCCAAACCCGCCCGCCCATCAACTGGACGAGCGACGAGACAATCGCCAGCCCCAGGCCAGTGCCCCCCTGACGTCGCGTGGTCGAGCTGTCGGCCTGCACGAAGGGGGCGAAGATCTGCGTCTGCTGCTCCCGGGCGATGCCGATGCCCGTGTCCTCGACGTCGAATCGCAGCCGCACTTCCGCGGCCGATTGCGACTCGACCCGAGCGCGGATCGCCACGTGCCCGTGATCGGTGAATTTGATGGCGTTTCCCACGAGGTTGACGAGGATCTGTCGCAGGCGCAGCGCGTCGCCGACCAGGGCGTTGGGCACCTCGTCGGGCACGTCGCACTCCAGCGCGAGCCCCTTCTCCTGCGCCCGGACCGTCAGCGTCTTCTTGGCCTCGGCCAACGCCTCGCGAAGCCGGAAGGGGGCGGGTTCCAGGGCAAAGTGGCCCGACTCGATCCGGGAGAAATCGAGAATCTCGTTCAACAGCGCCAACAGGGAGTCGGCCGACTGATGGGCCATCGCGATGTAGTCGCGGACGACCGTCGCGAGGTTCTCTTCCAGCGCCAGTTCCGTCATCCCAAGGATGGCGTTCATCGGCGTGCGCAACTCGTGGCTTACGTGGGCCAGGAACCGGCTCTTGGCTTCGCTGGCCGCCTGGGCTTCTGCCGCCTGACGGCCGACTTCTTCCATCAGTCTTGCCCGCTCGACGGCAATCGCCACCTGGTCGCTCACGGCGAGCATCAACGCCAGTTCATCCTCGCTGAAGCCATGCTTGGCTCGCGAGCCGAAGGAGAGCGTGCCGACCAGGCGGCCCTGGTTCATGAGGGGATGGCAGGCATAGGTCTCGACTCCCAGCGATCGGACCAGGGCCACGCGGTCATCGGACGACGCGGAGATGTTTTCTGCGATGACTCGCGATCCCGTTTGGGCCACGATGCCGCACAACGATTCACCCGGCGTCAGCCACTGGAGGTCTGTGGCAACGTCCGGCGGGACGCCCCCACACGCATTCAAACGCAGTCGGTCTTCCCCCTCGACGAGGAAGTTGAGAAACACGTGGCACTCAAGGTGATCCATCACCTTGCGGCAGACGTCCTCGATGATCTCCTGCGGACGATCGGTGGCCAGCAACTGGGAGGTGACTTCCGAAAGGATTTGGAGCCGCGCCAAGGTCTTGTGCAGCGCTTCTTCGGTCCGCTTGCGATCGGTAATGTCCTCGCAGACGACGTTCAGCCCGATAATCCTGCCTTCGGCGTCTCGCAAGGGCAAAAAGCTCTCTCGCCACGTGCGCCGCGAGCCGGGCTGTGCCGGGGTCTCGCCGACGATTTCCAGGTCGAGCACAGGCTGACCGGTTTGGAGCACTTGACGCAGCATGGCTTCGGCCTGGTCCGCCAGATCCGGCAACAGGTCCCGCACGCTCCGGCCGATGTGTTGCTCGGGTGGGATGCCGTTCATCTCCGCCAGGCGCCGGTTGATCCTCAGCCAGCGAAGGTCGGTATCCATGACGCTTAGGCCGATCGGCGCATTGTCGTAGATGGCGTTGAGTTCGGCCAACTGTTGGCGGACGGTCTCCTCGCTATGGCGAAGTGCCTCTTCCGCCCGCTTGCGGTCGGTGATATCTACGGCCGAGGGGATCAAGTGGGTGATTCGGCCCTGCTCGTCGCGCATCGGGGCGATCATGAAATCGACGGTCATCAAACGCCCCTGCTCGATCTGCTGGTCGATATCGAAGCGGGAGGGTTCGCCCTGGGCCGCCTTGTCGATCGCCTTCCGGATTCGCGCTTGTGCGGCCGGTGAATGGTTCCACCAGTAGCACTCCTCAAACCGCTTGCCACGGACGTCCTCGAAGCGGATGCCTGCAACCTTCAGCGGAGCGCGGTTGGCCTCGGTCAGGACTCCCTCGGGGGTGAGGACTCCCACGAACGCGAACAGGCTGTCCAGCACGTGACGGACGTGCTGCTCGCCCTCACGCAGCGCCTCCTCCGCACCTTGGCGATGGGCGATCTCCTGTTCCAGCCGCTGACGCACGGCGAGGTGTTCTTCGTTCCTGGTGACCGTCTCCTGGGAGGCGGTCCGTGTTCGCAAGAGCTCGGCCACGAGGATGACGGCGAGCCCCAAACTGGCCTCCAGCGCGAGACTGAGTTGGTTTGCGGTCCCCGAAACGGCGGGCGAGTAGTAAGGGGGAAGCCAAAGACAGGCGGCTGCCAGCAGACCAAGAACCAGGGCCATCATGGACGGTCCCCGGCCTGCGTACCAGGCAGTAAAGACAACCGCCAGCAGGATGGTGATCAACGGGGACTGCTGGTCGAGGACCGGCGCGACCAGCAAACGCAGCCCGATCGCCACTGCAACACTGAGGATTGCGCTTCCGTACCGAAGCACGAGGCGTCGACTGCCTCCCTGCATCGTCGAGTCTTCCTGGGTTGAACGCCGACCCGCCTGAGCAGAATCCTTTCGTGTGCCAACGGGTATTAACGAGGCGAAAAGGACCGGTGAGACAAAGTGGCGGCAATCATTACCTGCCACATGGACAACGCGAACAAAGGAACCCGAGAGAACGTCCTGAGCAGGAACTCCGGGCCTTCCTGGGCCGTCAGATGCAAGTCGAGAAGATGCCTTAAGAATACCGTTTAACGCCAGAAACCGGAAGAGCCGGAGGTGTTTTTCAATCCCCCCGAGAGCAACCACGACATTGGGAGTCTTGGCGTGAGGGCAGGGGATTGCAATTCCCTCGGCCAGTGGGGTATGATGCGAGGTCGTGCGTGATTTCCACCTGAGGTATTGAGAGAGGAGCCTGAGATGCGGACGCGTTTGCTTCGAGCGGTTCTTACGGTTTTTTTCTGCGCGATCACCTCGTTGGCAGGAGCCTTTTCGCTCAACTGGTCAACGGACAAGGAGCCGGTTTCCTATCAGGTCGGGGAAACGATGGCGTTCAAGGTCCAACTCGTCGACGACGCCAAGCCAGTGGCCGGAAAGGTCCTCAAATGGCTGCGAACGGGCGACGACCAGAAGACGGCCAAAGGCGAGGCCACCAGTTCGGCGACCGGTCCGGTGGAAATCACGACGTCGCTCGCCAGCCCCGGCTTTGTGCGTCTGGAGATTATGGTGTTCAACAAGGACGGCTCCCCGGTCAAGGACGCCCAGGGCAAGTCGCTGAAATTCGAGGGAGGGGCCGGCGTCCTGCCGGAAAAACTCCAAGGCTACCCGGAGCCGGCCAACTTCGACGCCTTCTGGAAAGCCCAGAAGGCGCGTCTCGCGCAGGTCCCGTTGAAGGCCACCCTCAAGGAGGTCGCCTCCAAGAATCCGCAATTCAAGGTCTTTGACGTAAAGGTCGATTGCGCGGGCGGCAAGCCTGTGTCCGGCTACCTGGCGGTGCCCAAGGACGCGAAGGCCAAGTCGCTTCCCGCCCAAGTCGGTTTCCGTGGGTATGGCGTCGGCGGCGCGGATCCACAGTATCAACCCGGCACGATCGTCCTCCAGATCACTGCGCATGGGATCGAGAACGGACGCGAGCCCGGGTACTACGAGGCCCTGAAGAATGGCGAACTCAAAGGCTATGCCTACAAGCCTGAGGAGAATGCCAAGCCCGAGACGGCCTACTTTAGCGGCATGATGTTTCGGGTCATGCGGGCGTTGGAGTTCATCAAGTCGCGTCCGGAATGGGACGGGCGGACTCTCATCGTCGCCGGCGGCAGCCAGGGCGGCCTTCAGGCCCTCACGGCGGCGGCACTCGATCACGATGTGACCAAGTGCATGGCCTCCAAGCCCTGGTGCTGCGATTTGGACGGGATCAAGCTCGGACGTCTCCGCGGTTGGCGGCCCGACTCCGCCGACGGGCTCGGCTACTTCGACTCGGCCAACATGGCCAAGCGCATCCGTTGCGAGACCTTTGTCACCGCCGGGCTGGGCGACTACGTCTGCCCGCCGTCCGGCGTCTCAGTCGTTTTCAACAACATCCAGGCGCCCAAGACCATCGAGTACATCCAGGGCGCGACGCACGGCTATAACCCGCCGAACCCGAAGAAGCAGATCATCAGCCGCAAGTGACAACGGCTGACGAGCGGCGGGAGCCGTTATCGGAGCGACGGGGGCGGCAAGCATGTGGCAGTTCAGGACTTCCCTGTGGATCTTCGATATCGGCTTCCGCCGGATGAACGCCGA
>JBDKTH010000019.1:0-2437 GCA_039680305.1 Thermoguttaceae bacterium
GGCCTGGTTCCGCTATGGCGACGAGCAACTCGGCCAGGGGCGGGAAAAGGTCCGCCTGTACTTCAAGGAGCACCCTAAACTCGTGGCCGAGCTCCGCGACAAGATCATGGCGGCCGGCGGCCACGCCTTGCCGACGGTCGCTGCGGACGAAGAACCCGCGGCGGCGGCCGAAGAGTAGGCCTCCGCTTCGTTCGATCCACCATCGTCATCCACGGGGGACGCACGTCCCCCGTTTTTCTTTCTTTGTTCCACCCAGTGAATGCAACTGTTTAGCCCCAATACCGTTCCATCGGTTGTGGTGCCGACGCGAGCGTCTGCCGTCCTCCGGTCGCAAGCGACCGGGCTAAACGAAGTCTTGCGTCAACCGATTGAACGGTATTGTGTTTAGCCCGGTCGCTTGCGACCGGAGGGATACAGTCACTTGTGTCTGCACCGCCCATGGAGCGATCGGGCATCAGACTCCTATCACCAGCGATTCGCTGAGCGAGAGACGCAGTCCGTTCTCCAATATTGGGGGGAATGTTTCGAATTAGTGAGGTAGGGCGGTGCCGAGCTTGCGAGGCCCGCCAGATGCGTGGCTTGGTTGGTGATGTAAAGTATGAAAGCGTAATACCTTATGGCGTTACCCACCTACCTGTCGCCTGCAACACATCCCCGCGAGCTGTTGCTCGGTATTTCTCTCTCAACCATGCCAGACCTATCCCAGTTACGAGCCGTATTCCCCTCTCACGAACGGGTAGGTAGTTCCTTGACCGCAGCGGAGGTTTTATAATTGGGAGGCTGTTTCAACTCCTTTTCCGGCCTTGTTTCCAGGACTCGCATGATCGCACGTCGCGTCATCGTTTTGCTCGCCTCGACGCTTGCCCTCGGGGGACTCGCAGCGCCGGCGGCGTTGGCCCAGCAGCCGGAGACCTCCGGGGCAGCCTTTGCTGCGTCGATGGAACAGGTGATCTCCCGGGCGATCGCCACGGCCGAAAAGTCGGTGGTGGCCATCGCGCGGGTGCCGAAGGAACGGCCGGGCGAGACCGTGGGGCTGGAGTTCCGGCCCGATCCGTTCAGCCGACGCACCTCGCCGTTTAACCCGCCGAAGCCGACGGATGCCGACTTCGTGCCCAAGGATTTTGCGACCGGCGTGGTCGTCGACCGTCAAGGGCTGATCCTCACTGCCTATCACGCCTTGGGGGAGGATTCCGACTACTACGTGACGACCAGCGATCGCCGGATCTATCGGGCCGCCGTCAAAGGGGCCGATCCGCGGAGCGATTTGGCCGTGCTGGCGATCGAGGCCACCGATCTGACGCCGATCCAGTTGGGCGACGCGGCCCGACTCAAGAAAGGCCAGATCGTCATCGCCTTGGGAAATCCCTATGCGATCGCCCGGGACGGCCAGGTGAGCGCGAGCTGGGGAATCGTGTCGAATCTGACACGCAAAGCCCCGCTGACGCCGGACGAGTCCGATTCCACCGGCAAAAGCACCCTGCATCACTTCGGCACGCTGATCCAGACCGACGCGAAGTTGAACCTCGGCACCAGCGGCGGGGCGCTGGTGAACCTCAAGGGCGAGATGGTGGGCCTGACGACCTCGCTGGCCGCCTCGGCCGGCTACGAGCAGGCGGCCGGCTATGCGTTCCCGGTCGATGCCACGTTCCGGCGGGTGCTGGAAACCCTCAAGCAGGGACGCGAAGTGGAATACGGCCTGCTCGGCGTTCGGCCGACCAATCTCACGGCCCACGAACTCCTCCAAGGCCTGCGTGGCTGCCGGGTCCAAGGGATCGTGCGGGGCACGCCCGCCCAGCGGTTCGGGCTTCAGGAGGGCGATCTGGTTACGACCGTCAACGGGATTCCGGTCTACGAAGCCGATGGGCTGGTCCTCGAAGTCGGCCGGCTCCCGGTCGAATCGACCGTGCGTCTGGGTGTCGTGCGCAACGGGAAGAAGGTCGATGTCGACGTGACCTTGACCAAGTATCCGGTGCGAGGCACGAAAGTCGTGACCAATCGCGATCCCAACTGGAGGGGAATTCGCGTCGACTATGCCTCGGCCGCGATCGACGCCGAGGCTCAGGCCACCTTGGGCTTGCCCGAGTTTGACGAAGGCGTGGTGGTCACCGAGGTCGAGCAAGGCTCTCCAGCGTGGCACGCTGGGCTGCGTCCCAAGAACCTGATCACCCAGGTCGATCACACGCCCGTGCGCAATCCCCGGGAGTTTCTCACAGCCGTTGCCGGCAAGACCGGCTCGGTGCAAGTCCGCCTCACCGAAGGGGTTGAGGAAAATGCCGTCCGCACGATCGGCCCTGGCACCTGAGGATCGGCCGTGGCGACGATCCCCTCTCCCTCCGGGAGATGGTTAGGGTGAGGGGAATTGCCATCGATCAAACCTGATCGACGGGCAAGCCGAGTAAGGTAGGGCGGTGCCGAGCTTGCGAGGCCCGCCAGATCC
>JBDKTH010000663.1:0-2085 GCA_039680305.1 Thermoguttaceae bacterium
GCGAAGCGATGGGAGTTCGCCAGTGCGTTTTCCTTCCCCGACGCGGGACTTAACCGTCTCGTGCCGGCGGCCGAGCCGGACCGCAGCGGCCAACCGGCTTGGCAACCACGTGTGGAGCGGACGGCCGACGGTGGCAGCGTGTTGGCCGAAGGCCCGAATTACCGATTGCAGCGTCGCGTGCGATTCGCTGCCCGGAAGGTGGAGGTGGCCGACACGCTTACGAACCTCAGCCGTGAATCGCCCTTGGGGCTCTTGGTTCGGCATGACGTCGGGCTCGATACGCCCGACGAGATGGCCGTGCGCCTGGCCGGCAATCCCGATCCGGCGCTGAGCGAATACTACTCGCCGCCCAATCCGAGCGTGCACATTGCCATGGGCGACCAGGGCCTGGGGCTGTTGTGCGAGGACGACGTCTTCCGCAACCAGGCGAAGCTCTTTTGCACGGCTGAGCCGGCCACGGCCGGGCTGAAGACCGACATGCTCTGCCTGGCGCCCCAGGAAACGTACACTGTGCGCTGGTCGGTCTATCCGGTGGCCGGGCCCGACTATTTCGACTTCATCAACCTCGTGCGCGAGGATTGGGGCTCGAATCACACGGTCGACGGGGCCTGGACCTTCTTCAGCCCCGATTCGATCCTCGCCCTGCCTGTGGAAACGATCCGCGAAAAGTTCGAGCGGCTGGGGATCCGCTACGCCTGCTACTGCGGCGGCTGGGTCGATCCCAAGCACGACCGCAAGCGGATCGGCTTCGGCACCGGCGTGTTGGACGACTACTGGGCCGACTTCCGCTCGCGCCTCAAGGCGGCCGCCGCGAAGATCCACCAGGCCGTGCCGGGCGTCAAGGTGCTCGTCTATTACGACACCCAGCGCGATACGTCCGAAGGCGGCGTCGAACGATTCCGCGATAGTTGGCTCACCGATCCTAAGGGGAACCAGTTGCTCACTGATTGGGGCGGCGTCTACAGTCGCACCTGGAGCGTCGTGGCCACGTCGACCAACTGTTACGGCAAGGCGATGCTCACGGCCGCCGATCGTTACCTGGAAGAGATGAAGATCGACGGGCTCTACTGGGACGAGATGGAAAACACCGGTTACGGCGCTCCGCTGATCACCTACAACGCAAACGACGGCCACTCCTGCCTGTTGAATCCCACACGGTATACGATCGAGCGCGCGGTGGGCATCACGACGCTTCTAGGCGAAGGGCAGCGGCTGGCGGTGATCGAGCGCGTTCGCAAACAGGGTGGAACGCTGATGGGCAACGGGCCGGCGTTCACCCGGGCGATCCTCGCCACGGGCGTGCCGCGCATGGTCGAGATCCAGCACAACGACGCCTGGTGCTACGAGGGCAACCTCGGCACGCCGCTGGGCTATATGTCGAGCCGCATGGATTTCGGCAACTTCGTCCGCGCCCTGCGCCTGGCCTGCCTGCCCGTGGGAACCAACTACAGCTACACGCACGAAATCTCCCGCTACCTGTTCCCCTTCACCCCGATCGAACTGCACGCCGGCTACCTGCTGGGCAAGGAGCGGATCGTCACCCTGCACCCGGGCTCCTACGGCTGGAAGGGCCAGCGGTGTCTCGTCCAGGTCCACCACTTCGACCGTGATGGTAAGCACACGGCGACCGACTACCCCACAACCATTGGCCCGCAGGCTCGCACCCAGGTCGCCCCCAGTGAAGAGGAAGTCGTGGTGCTGGAGCGTCTGCCGATTGTCCTTGAGTCATCTGCCGAAAACGCCGTGGTGCGCCAGGTGCGTTATACCGACAAGGAGGTTACGTTCCAGGTGACCGCCCCCCAAGCCTCCACGTTGCGGCTGACCGATGGCCCGTTCCCCGTGCGTACCGGGCTGCACGACGCGGCTCAACTCGGCGACGACAGCCCGCAGGCGCTAGCCGTGGTGGACGGAACTTTGACACTCCCGATCAGACCGGGACAAGATGTGCGGGTTCGGGTATTCATGCAGTAGCGTCCCAATGGGTTTTGTAATCAAGTCGGGCGGTGCCGAGCTTGCGAGGCCCGCCATTGCATTAAACCGGAATCAGAGAAGAGTCTTCATGCGTGTGTTTCGAGCGATTGCACT
>JBDKTH010000234.1:0-19461 GCA_039680305.1 Thermoguttaceae bacterium
CTTGCCGCGGATCGGCACGCGTGCCACCAGGGCGCCTTCGGGCGAACCGATCGCGTACTTCAGCTTGGCGCCGCCTTCTCCCGCCGATTGGCCCGAAAGAAGCTCGCCGCTCAAGTCGTGCCAGTGGCCTTGCTCCAGGTTCAACTGCGTCTGGAGCGACTCCTTCGTGCCCGAGAGATCGATTTCCACGCGGTGCTGATGGCCGTAGACGCTGTTGGTGTGCAGGATTTGGAGCGGCGCGGACTTGCCGTCGGCCTGCTGTTTGGCCCAGGCCGTCTCCAGCCGTTGCACGTCTTCCTGGCGGAGCGTGTGGGTGTGCGACAGGCCGCGCACGACGAAGAAGTAGCTGATCACGCCCATCACGACCAACAGTCCGGTGCCCATCAGCGTGAAGCCGAGGACTCGACCCAAGACGATCTCGCTGTGACGGACCGGCTTGGTGACCACCGTATACACGGTCCGCGAGCGGATGTCCGCCGGCAGACTGAAGGCGCTGAGGAACAGGACCAACAGCAGAACCAGGTAACTGGTGGCGGTCAGGACGAAGCTGATATACAACCGGGCCGGCTCAGGGCTGCTCGGGTCGAGAAACCAGCCGGCGAAGAGCAGGACGACGATGAAGACCAGGAAGCCGACCACGACGCGGCGGCGAATCGCTTCCTTTACGGCCAGCCAGCTCAAGGCCCATATCCGGCGGGGCGAAATCCGCACGAGATCTTCCACGGCCCTGACCAACACCTGACCCGTCACGCGGAAACCGGCCAGCGGCCCGTGCCGCAGGGCGGCCACAAAATAACCGACAATGATCCCGGCAATGCCCACGTAGGCGATGATCTGCAGCCAGTGGAGCGACGCCGGACCACACCATTCGGGAAAAGGAGGAAGCTGTAGTTCATCGGTCATCGGCGGCGCCTCCTCGCACGCGACGCCCCGGCCGGGCCTCGCTCTCCGCGATGATGTTCAGGAACACGTCTTCCAGCGTCGTCGTGGGATTGCCGAGGAACTGGAGTTCTCCGTTGTGACGCTTGACGACCTCGCGGATCTCTTCCTGCGCCGCCTCGTTCAGGCCCGTGGCGCGGACTTCCGTCACGTCGCGAACCTTGAGCAGGCTGTCGACCCGGCCCAACTCCTTCAGTTCGCCCTGGTAGAGGATCCCGATCCGGTCGCAGACGTCCTGGACGTCGGCCAGCAGGTGGCTGCACATGACGACCGTCTTGCCCTGTTTCTTGTGGTCGAGGATCAGGTCCTTGATCGCCCGGGTGCCGATCGGGTCCAAGCCCGAGGTGGGTTCGTCGAGGATGATCAACTCCGGGTCGTTGATCAGGGCTTGGGCCACCCCGATGCGCCGGGCCATCCCTTTGGAGTACTCCCGCAGTTGACGCCGCCGAGCCTGGCCCAGGCCAACCATCTCGATCAGGTGCGCTGCCCGCTGCCGACGGACGGCCGAGGGGATATCGAACAACCGGCCGTAGAAATCCAAGGTCTCTTCGGCGTTGAGGAAGCGGTAGAGATAGGTTTCTTCCGGCAGGTAGCCGATCCGCTCGTTCTTGGTGACTTCCGTCGCGTCCTTGCCAAAGACCAGGGCCTGACCGCTGGTGGGGAACAATAAGCCCAGCAGGAGCTTGGTGGTGGTCGTCTTGCCCGACCCATTCGGCCCCAGGAGCCCGAAGATCTCGCCTTGGCGGATCTCCAAGTCGAGCGCCTTGAGCGCCCGCACCTTCTGTCGTCCCCAAAAGTCCCGATAAACCTTGGTTAGGTTGCGTGTCTCGATAACGACATCTGACATAGAGAGTACCTCGTGGTCGCGCGACGGGCAGATCTTGTCGCTTACTACGACGCTAGCACCGCGGGGGTTCGGCCCTGATGATGGGAAATGAGCTGGGAAAACTTCACTATAGGTGAGGGCTGAACTCGTTGCAAGAACAGCCCTCTTGGGAAGCGAACGGGGATAGGCGATTTCCTCCATGGGTGGGGTTGGCCACTTGGTGTTTTCCTCACGACAAACAAACAAATCCCCGGTAAACTGATCGGTTTGCCCCGCGTCACGACCGTTAGTCTTTGCCATGTCGATCCCGTTTACAGATGCCTCCGGCACGACCCCACATGAGGCCGCCCTGCGGTTTCTCCACGATCGCGTCGACTACGAGCGGTGGATGTCGCTGCCTTATGACGTGCGGGAGTTGAAACTCGAGCGGATGCGGGAGTTGCTCGACCGGCTGGGCAACCCCCAACAAGGCTTGCCGATCGTGCATATCGCCGGGACCAAGGGCAAAGGGTCGACGGCCGCCATGATCGGGGCCGTCCTGGCCGCTGCCGGCTACAAGACGGGCCTGTTCACCTCGCCCCACGTCGACCGGGTGGAAGAACGGATGGCGGTCAACGGGGAGGCTTGCTCCTCGGCCGACCTGGTCGAGTTGGTCGCCCGCATTCGGCCCGTGGTCGAGGCCATGGATCGGCAGATCGCTGCTCGGCAGGCCACTGCGTCGGGCCCCACCTACTTCGAAATCACCACTGCCATGGCCCTTCTCCACTTCATCCAGCAGGGGTGTAAGGCGGCCGTACTGGAAGTGGGGATGGGGGGACGCCTCGATTCGACCAACGTCTGCCGGCCCGAAGTCGCGGTGATCACCAGCATCAGTCTCGACCACATGAAACAACTGGGCAGCACCCTGGAGGCGATCGCCGGGGAAAAGGCGGGGATCATCAAGCCCGGAGTGCCGGTCGTCAGCGGGGTGACGGCCCCCGAACCCCAGAAAGTGATCCGCCAGGTCTGTCAGGAACGGGGCTCGCGCCTGGTCGAACTGGGGCTCGATTTCGACTTCTCCTACCAGCCGCCCCACCGGCTGGAGTCGGCGGCGGCCCTGGGGATGATGAATTTCTCCTACAAGGTTCCCGGTCGCGAGCACGCCTATGAGGCCCTTCCCTTGCGCCTGTTGGGGCGGCATCAGGCGGCCAACGCCGCTGTGACCTTAGCCGTGCTGGCCGAGTTGAAGCACCGTGGCTGGGCGATTCCGGAACAGGCCGTGCGCACGGGGCTGGCCGGCGTCGAGTGGCCGGTGCGCGTGGAAATCCTCTCCCGTCGCCCGACGATCGTCGTCGATGCGGCCCACAATCGGGCTTCGATCGACGCGCTGGTGCAGGTTCTGGACGAGAGTTTTTCCCCGCGTCGGCGTCTGTTGGTCTTTGCCACGACCCAAGAAAAGGACCTCCGCGGCATGCTCGATCGGCTGGCCGGCCGGTTCGACCAGGTGATCCTGACCCGGTATGTGAGCAACCCGCGCGGCGTGCCGCCGGAGGAATTGGCAGCCCTCTTGGAGTCGACCGGCCAGCGCTACCAGGTCTGTCCCGACCCGGCGGCCGCCTGGAGCGAGGTGCTCCGGCTGGCCACGCCCGAGGATCTGGTCTGCATCACCGGCTCGTTTTTCATTGCGGCCGAGATTCGCCACCAGATCCGCGCCCGGCCGTTTGGCACGAAGGACCTGTCTGGAAATGACTTGGAGAATTGAGCTACTAGAAAGAGAGAATCCGCCGAGTCTTTGACGCTTGACAATCCATGACCAACGGCGGATTCTCTCTTTCTACTGGGGGACTGGTGGGGTTCTTTGGCGTTTTTTTCGGGAATTCGTCGTTCATCAATGAAGCAACTGCCGCCATCCCCAGTGCCGATTTCCGGCGTTTTCCCACGGCAATTGCTTCATTGGTAGCCCAATTCTCCAAGTCATTTCCAGACAGGTCCGAAGGAGGACGGCGGAATACAGAATGCAGAGTGATCGGCGCTCGCCCCCGTCAATCTTGCTGGTCATTCTGTATTCTGCCATCCCCCTTCGTTGCACTGCTTGACGCTCCCGGCTCCAGGAGTTACGCTCGGCGTAAGAACCCCTAACACAACCCGGTATCCCCTGATGCAAGGCCGGAGAAGTCCGGGTTGTGTTAGGGGTTCTAAGGTCAAACAGGCCAATCCAGAGCCCATCCACCGCATTTGGGGACGCATCATGCAGAGCACGCGACGCGCTTTCTTGGGGACCGCGGCAGCGGCCACGGCAGCCGCCTGGACCCGGAGCCTCTACGGGGCGGCCGACAACCGGACCTTGAAACTGGGCGTCATCGGCGTGGGCTGGTACGGCATGGTCGACGCCAAGGCGGCGCTCAAGGCCGGCGGGGTCGAGATTGCGGCGATCTGCGACGTCGATCGCGAGCATCTGGAAAAGAACGCCGCTGAACTGGAAAAACTCCAGGGAAAGCGGCCTCAGACCTACAAGGCCTACGAGGAGTTGCTCGACCAAAAGGGCCTCGATGCGGTGATCATCGCCACCCCGCCGCAATGGCATGCGCTGCAGTTCATCGCCGCCGTCAAACGCGGACTGGACGTCTACTGTGAAAAGCCGATCGCCTACGACGTGCGCGAAGGCCGGGCGATGGTCGACGCGGCCAAGCAGAGCGGCCGGATCATCCAGGTCGGCTTCCAGCGACGCCAGGCGAAAGCCTTCCAGGAAGCCAAACGGCGGATCGCCGCCGGAGAACTGGGCCGGGTCGTCCAGGTCGAGGCCCAGATCCACTACGCGGCCGGCACCAAGGATCCCACGCCGCAAGCGCCGCCGGCCTCGTTGGATTGGGACCTCTGGTGCGGCCCGGGGCCCAAGATCCCCTACAGCCCGCAGGTGGGGCATTTCAACTGGCGACTGGAGAAGACCAGCGGCCACGGCCATCTGGTCGACTGGGGAATCCACCTGATCGATGCCTGCCGGACAATCCTCGGCCTGTCGACCCCGCGACGGATCACGTCGGTTGGCGGGCTGTACGTGCTCCAAGACAAGATCACCACGCCCGACACGCTCAACGTGACCTTCGAATTCGACCGCTGCCCGGTCGTCTGGCGCCATCGGATCTGGGGGGCCGAGGAGTACGCGCCCGAGGTGAACAATGGGCTGTTCTTCTACGGCGACAAGGGAACGCTCTTCGTGACCGATAATCGCCTCGTGATGATCCCCAAGGGGAAAACCAAGGAGCGGCAGGAGGAGAAGATCGAGACCGACGCCGGACTGGCCCACATGGTCGATTTCCTCGACAGCGTGCGTGCCCGCCGGCAGCCGATCTGCTCGATGGAAGACGCGTTCCGTTCCACGGCCACGGTGCAGTTGGCAATGATCGCCTACGAGTCGTCCTCGCCGGTCGTCTGGGACGAGTCGAGCGAGCAGATTCTGGGCAACGACGCCGCAGCGAAGCTGCTCAAGCGGGAGTATCGTGCGCCCTGGAAGCACCCGTACCAGGGCTAAAGCAATCGCGGGCCGATCGCGCCGCGGTCGCTATGCACTGCCCCGCGGCTTGTCGTCATCCCGCTTCGCCCGGTCGCTTGCGGCCGGCGTCCTCCGACGCACCAGCCAGCCCACGAGGCCAAGCAGGCACAGGCTCAGCGTTCCGGGCTCGGGGACGCTGAGCAGGGCCAGGTCGTTTCCCGTGCCGCCGCGGTAGGTGATCTGGAAGGGATACCAGACGCCGCCGTATGAGGCGAGCACTGATCCGCCCTCGGGCAGGCCGGAGAAAAAGCCATCGATCGCGTCCGTGCCGTCGTTGGCCAGGATTGTGAAGCGGTCGCCCAGACTCGGGGCGTAGCCCAAGAGCAGTTCGAGTCGTCCGCCGACCAGATGCACGTTGCCGTTGACGTTGAGCAGGTCGAACGTGGTGGGGCTGGCCAACTCGATCTGCAGCGAGCCGGCGTTGAGCGTGTAGTCGGCGTTAATCGTGGTCGTGCCCACCGACGTGCCCGGCGCGAGGATTCCGCCGTCTTGCGTCAGGGGGATGTTGATCGTGTTGGCGTGGAGCGTGCCGCCGGTGAAGTCGAAAACAGCGGCACCACTGCCCTGGGCGATCGTGGTGGCGGTCAGTTCGCCGCCGCTTAGATTGTAGATCCCGGTCCCGCCGGCGGTGTGGCCCAGGATGATTCCCGTGCCTTTGGCGTTGACCGTGCCACCGGTTTGGGTCAGGGTGCCCACAGCGCCGTTGTTGTCGGAGGTTCGGCTACCGATGTAGAGAAGGTTCGTCTCAAGGGCTCCGGTGTCGCTCACGACCAGGTCGCCGGTGCCCCGCATCCCGATGGTGAGGCTGTTCGAGACGAGGGTTCCGCCGCGGAGTTGATAGTTGCCTGGGCCGCTACCGTCGGCTAGGGCGAACCCTCCGTTGAACTTCACCTGGCCGCCCGTCTGGTCAATCGCCGCACTGCCGTAATTGCCGATGCGCGACCAGCCGGCGACGGTCAGGCTAGCTTCGGGGCCGATCTGCAAACTGCCGCTGCTGCCGGTGTTCTCGCCGACTTCGAGTTGGGTGACGGTGACGGTCTTCGGGCCGGAAAGGGTCAGTGAGCCGGTGCGGCCTCCCTGATAGCCGACATACAGTTCATCGAGCGTCATCGAACTGCCATTGAGGGCCAGGACGCCGCCGTCGAGATACAGGCGGCTGGTGCCCGCTCCATCGGTGATAGTGCCGCCGACGGTGAATGTTCCGCCATTGAGGCGGTAGTTGCCCGTGGCGCCGGTCTGGCTGGCCAGGGCGATGTCAGTGACGTTGACGGTGCCGCCGTTGTGGGTAAACGTGCCGGTGCCCTGGTTGCCGACCACGAGATTGGTGGCCGTCAGCGTCTTGCCGCTGGTGAGCGTGAAGGTGCCGGCGGTTCCGCTGGCATTGCCGAGACACAGCGTATCGACGGCGACGGTTGCCGCGGGGCTGAGGAGATTCAGGGTTCCGCCGTTGAGGTTCAGGACGCTGGAGCCCGGGCCGTCGCTGATATTGCCGGTGACGTTGAGCGTGCCCGCGTTAAGATGATAGGCCGCGCTGCTGGTGCTGACCAGATCGGCCAACTTGATGCCGGCGTTGGCGTTCACCGTGCCGCCGTTTTGCTCGAAGATGCCCGTGCCGCCATCGGTGCTCACGATCGTTCCGGTGCCGATTCGAAGGGACGCGTTGTTGATCGCGAGGATGCTGCCGGCGCCGCCGAGCCGGTAGGTGCCGGTAGTGCCAGAGCGGCTGCCGAGGTTGATCCCGTTGTTCGCCGTGACGGTTCCCCCGGTCTGCGTGACCAGGCCGTTGCCGCCGCCGGGCACGACGTGGCTGCTGCCGATGTTGAACGACGTGTTGACGGTCATCGCTGCCGTGCCGCTCACGTTGACGAAGCCGGGGCCGCGCATCCCCACGGTCAAGTAGCCGCCGTTGATGCTCAAAGTTCCGCCCTGGAGATCGTAGGTTCCAGAACCGGGGCCGCCATCGGCAATGGACAGGTGTTGTCCGAAGACGACGTTCCCGCCGGTCTGGGTAATCAGGCCCGTCCCACCATTGCCCAGCCGTGAACTGACGCCCGTGGTCGTCAGATTTGCGCCGGGCAGGATCAGCAGACTGCCGCCGGCGCCTTCACCGAGTTGCAGACTCACGACGGTGTCGGTCCCGCTGAGGACGACCGGTTGATTGGCCGGATGGTTGATATGGACGATGGTGTCCGTCGGCGTTTCGCTCCAGTTGGTTGGATCGGTCCACTGGTTGCTCGTGGCGCCGGTCCAATTCACGTCGCCAAGAGCCGGGGAGAGGCCTGCGCAAAGCGCAAGACACCAGACGGACACGAAGACCCCTGGAGTGCGGGAAGCAGGATGTCGGCTCATCGGTTCCGCTCCTTCTCGGGCTGGAATCCACCGCCTCCCACGATAGCTAGAATCCTGCCGACCGCAACGGGTTTGGACGGATTTGCGTCATTATCGACGCAGGGATGGTGCGCGCCACCTCAAGGGATGGGTAAGCAAAAAGGGCTGGGAAGCGGAAAAATCGCGTCCCAGCCCTGGGAGAATCGAGCGCGTCGGCCAGTCGGCTCAAAACTTGGATCCATCGACCGGCTGCTTGTCGGCGCGATTGCCCAGATAGAGGTGGACGAGCGGGTCGATTGTGTAGCCAATCGACCGCACGGAGCCATCGCACAGGGCCATGTTGAAGGCGCCCGAGTGTGCACTGCCGAAACGGCGGTAATAGTCGGCGCAACTCGCGGCCAGGTTGAGCCGGTCGCCGACTGGCGGCAGGCCAGCCGTGAACGGCGAGGCGGGGGGCAGGGGATTCGTCGTCCGGTTGGACGAATCGTAGTTGGCCGTCCAGCGGTGGATGTCCTGATCCGCGCCGCTCAGGGCCGGATAAAGGTCGCCCGGATCTTGCCCGTCGATGTAGTGCGCCTGATCCATGGCTTTTTCGCCGACCAGATAGGTGTTCGACGTTCCATCCCGAATCAGGGCCATGGGCAGCGAGCTTCCTTGGTAGCTGACGCCGGTGATCTTGGTCCGATCGACGAAGCCCGTGGGGACTCCCGGGGGGGCGGGGACCGTCGCGAGACTCGACGAGTAGAGCCCGGGATTCCACGAGAGAACGTAGGAGCCGGCGTTGGCCGCATAGTCGGTGCGAGCCCAGCCATCGGTCGTCGATGGCATAGAGGCGTTGGCCAGCGTTGCCGCAGGGATCGGATAGTTCGTTGCCGACCGCCGCGTGGGGCAGTGGAGGGCGGCCAGCGGCATGCGGATCATCTCGCGGAGCTTGTCTTTTCGGACGGTATCGGTCCACGCCGGCAGCGGGCTCAGCTTGAGGACCATGTCGTGCAGCGGTTGCTGTTCCATGTACGGCAGGCAGTTGTAGAAGAACCCGCCACACTGCTTTTCCCCGTAGCCCCGTTCCGCGTCGCCGACCCAGATTCCACCCCAGCCGCCGCCGGGCAGGAAGCCGAGACTCGATTCATGATTCAAGGCCGCCAGGGCGATCTGTTTGAGATTGTTGGAACACTGGTTGCGGCGTCCCGACTCGCGTGCCATCTGGACGGCCGGCAACAACAGACCCATCAGAATCCCGATGATCGAGATCACCACCAACAGTTCCACCAGGGTAAACGCCCGCGCGCTCCGCGACTTCATGGTCTCGTTCCTCGACCTTCCCGCTGGAAGTAGACTGGCATCCGACTCGCGCCGATCCTCGACAAGATCCCTGGACCGACAGAAGGCGAGCCTCGCAGCGACGCCTGCAGTCTAGCACGTCTTGCCAGATTCCTCCACAACTTTAGCTTGGCGGCTGAAACTCTCGTTCAATCGGGCTTGATGGGCCTAACCCGGGCGCAGGGCCGCTCGCTGTAGGGAGCGCCCTCCGTGGCGTTCCGGGCGAAAGCCAAGATGCCCCGCCGGGTGCCACTGGCATTTTGCCAGTGTTTCCCCCTGCCAGGCAAGTTGATCAAGCGCCAGCCGCCCCCGGCACCATCAACCGCGATGAGCTTGCAGCCGGCATCGACTTGAGGCTGGCCCGATCGATGAGGCTTCAGGGAGGGGCAACATGCAAGTCCGTTTCGCAAAGCACTGACGGCACGCCCCCGACGTCATCGTCTCCTCATTCATCATTCTGCATTTACCCTTAAAGCAGGATCATGTGGGCGATCGAGAAGTAAATCACGATCCCCGTGACGTCGACAAACGTGGCCACAAACGGGCTGGAGGCGATGCCGGGGTCCACGCCGATCCGTTTGAAGAACAACGGAAGCATCGAGCCGATAACCGTGCCCCAGAGGCAGATCATCGACACGGCCAGGCCGATCACCACGGCCAAATGCCAGCGATTGGCATTGCCCAGCACGCTCTGCGGCGTCAGCGCGGCGCGCACGAAACCGATCGCCCCGAGGGTCACCCCCAAGGCCACGCCCATCAGCAACTCGTGGCTGAGGACGCGCCACCAGTCGCGCAGGTTCACGTGTCCCACGGCCAGCGCGCGGGTAATCAAGGTGGCCGCCTGGGAGCCGGAGTTGCCGCCCGTGGAGATGCAGAGAGGCACGAACAGGCTTAACGCGAGTACGGCCGCGATCGCATCTTCGAAACTGGCCAGCGCCGTAAACGTGAACAGTTCGGCCACAAACAAGAGCGACAGCCAGCCGGCCCGCTTGCGCCAGATCGTCAAAAAGTCGGCTTCCATGATGTTTTCCGTGATCGGCACCACGGCACCCATCCGATGGACGTCCTCGGTCGCCTCTTCCACGACCGTGTCGATCACGTCGTCGTGGGTCACGATCCCCAGCATGTGACGCTCGCTGTCGACGACGGGGATCGCCAGCAAGTCGAAGCGGGCCACCTTGCGGGCGACGTCCTCCGGGTCGTCGTCGACGTGGACCGTCACCAACTCCCGCTCCATCAGGTCGCCGATCCGCGTGTTGGGCCGGCCTATTGCAGAGACCAACTGCCGTGCCGACACCAGCCCCAACAAGTGCTCGTGCTCATCGACGATGTAGATATAGTAGATCGTCTCCAACTCGCTGGCCTGCTTGCCGAGTTCCTCCAAGGCCTCGCGCACCGTGAGATCCTTGTGGAGCCGGGCGAAATCCGTGGTCATCATCGCCCCGGCCGTGTTCTCCGCATAGGAACGCAAGCGGAGAATGTTGCGGCGATCGTCGGCCGGCAACAACGGCAACAATTCGTTGACGACCTGCGGGTCGGCCTGCTTGAGAATGTCGACGCGGTCGTCTGGCGGCAGGTGGGCGATCAGGTCGCCGATCTCCGGCCGGTCGATGTGCTCGATGATCTCGATCTGCTTCTGGCGATCGAAGTAGCTGAAGATCTCCGCCCGGATCGGATACTCGGCATGCTTCAGCACGCCCCAGGCCTCTTCGGCCGCCAGTCCTTCCATGAACTCCGCGACGCGGGCCGGATGCAGCGCCGTGCAAAACTCCTGCATCTCGACCGCGTTGTTTTCTGCGAGCATCTCGCGCAGTTCGGGCAGATAGAGGGTGTTGGTCATGGCGTCGCCTGTCGGGGGGCTAGGCGGCAAGGGACCTGTCCAGAAAGGTGATCATGCGTGCCGCGTAAACGTCTCGGCCAATTGTCCCAAGAAAGGGCCGATTGGGCTAGGGCCGCGAAGGCTGCGATAGGCCGGGCCGCACCGGCGATAAGGGGGGGGCTCGCTTGATCGGCCCGTCGTCAATCGTGTGTCACTGCTTGCCTTCCGGGCAAGCAGTGCCGCGACTTCGCTGTGGTCGGATCTTGGTTCACTGCTTGCCTGGAAGGCAAGCAGTGGCACACGACGGTTTATGTCATCGCCAGCCCCGCTACTCCTTGGCCGGCCACGCGTCGATCCCACCAGGGATCGCCTTGCCATCGAGATAGACCCGGGCGTCTTGGTTGACCAGGCCGGGGGCCGTATTGGAGAGGAGCTGAGTGTCGCGCACGTGCAGTTCCGACAAGGGAAGGGCGAGCACTTGGGCCTCGCCGTTGTTGCCGACCAGCGATGCGCCGAGGTGGACCAACGACGCCGCGCCGACGGCCAGTCCGCTGCGGCCATTGCCGCGACAGGTGACCCGTTCCAGCATCACGTCGCGCACGCTGTTGTAGGCGTTGACCCCGTCCAACTGGAAGCCCTGGATCACCAGGTCGCTGATGCACACTCGATCCACGTGAAACAGGGTAATGCCGACCCGCTGGCAGGCGAAACTGAGCGGATAGTCTTCGGGCAGCTTGAGGGGCTCGACGCAGAAGTAGAGGTAGCCGCGGTGGAGACACCAGGTGAGCGGCTCCAGCTTGGGCGGCGCGTCGGCCAGCGGATTGGCGATCACTCGACGCACCGGCCGGTCGCTGAGGAACAACTGCTGGTGGGCCATCCGGGGCGGTTGGAAACGGAACATCGGCCCGCGGAACGACTCCCATGCGATCGGCGGCACGGGGTTCGAACCGTCGAGGATTGCTCCGTTGCCGAAGATGCAGAACCGGTTCGACAGGAACCCGCTGTGCTGGCTGCCGACCAGGCTGATGCTCTCGCGGTAGGGCTGGCCGGTATTGGCCAGGAAGAGGTGGTCGCCCTGTCTGGCCAGGCGCAAGGCCTTGGTGATCGTGCGCACGGGCCCGCTCTCATCGGGCGCTTGGGGATTGTGCCCGGTGGCCCGATCGTCGCCCGCCACGTTGTTCACGAAGATGTCCCGCGCAAGGGCCGGCGAGACCAACGAAACCGACACAACCAGAACGGCCAGGGCTTGCAGGACGAGACGCATCGCAGGCAGACTCCTACGGGGATTCCGGGGATCAACCCTCAAGTGTAGCACACGGGTGCAGCCCGGGGGGATTGCCGGCCGTAACGGTCGTATCGGCCTGAACGATTAGCGTGCGATGCGCTTTTCCAGGTAGACCAGCTCCAGCCGTTGGTGGACGGCGACCGTCCTGTAAACCGCATAGCCGAGCTTCTCATAGAGCCGGATATTGCCCACACTCTTGTGGCCGGTGAACAATTCGAACCGCTCGACCTCGGGAAACTGACGTTCCACCGCTGCCACTAGCCGCGAGCCCAAGCCCTGGCGTCGCCAGTCGGGATGGACGATCAGCCGGCCGATGTGGCAGGTCTCCGCCTGAGCGGCCGCCCGGACGGAGCCGACGATCCGGCCGTCGGCCACGGCTTTCAGGAACACGTGGCTCGGAAACAGCCCGCGGAGCTGGTCGAGCGTTTCCACAAGCGGCGGGATCGAGAAGTCGTCGTAGAGGACCGCTTCGCTCTGATAGGCCAGTTTCTGAAGGGCGAGAATCGTCTCGGCATCGGCGACCGTGGCGGGTTGGATCTCAATTGGCATGGCAAAGCACCAGGGCGTGGACGCAGTTCTCAAGAGCGTCTATATTGAAGGGCAACACGAATCGGGGCTACACGGGATGCGTCCCACGATCTCGAGCCCGTTTAGCCCCAGGCACCCGTTTAGCCCCAGGCACTTGTGCCGGGCGCTTCCTGCGTTACGACCAGTCGCGGATTCCACGATAACACGGAGTCACCGATGCGCACGACAATCAACGGTCAGACGCTCGAACTCCACCAGGGCGACATCACGCTCGAAGAGGTGGATGCTATCGTCAACGCGGCCAACAGTCAACTGGCCGGCGGCGGCGGGGTCGATGGCGCGATCCACCGTCGCGGCGGCCCCGCGATCATGCAGGAAACTGAGGCGAAGTACCCCACCGGCTGCCCGACCGGCTCGGCCGTCATCTCTTGCGCCGGGCAGTTGAAAGCCAAGTATGTGCTCCATGCCGTCGGTCCCGTCTGGTCGGGCGGCACTCGCGGCGAGGGCGAACTGCTGGCCGCGGCCTATCGTCGCTGTTTGGAATTGGCCGTCGAGCACGGTTGCCAGAGTGTGGCCTTTCCCGCGTTAAGTGCCGGCGCCTATCGCTTTCCCCTGGATCAAGCGGCACGCATCGCCCTGCGCACCGCGATCGACTTCCTCCAAGAAAAAGGCCGGCCGTCTCGGGTCCGCTTTGTGCTCTTCGACACCGGCGCCTATGGCGCCTTTGCCGCGGCCTTGGAAGAGTTGACGCAGTAAAGGCTCGCGTCCATGGGCAATTTGCTTGCATCCCCGGGCGGATGCAAGTCGTTGCCCGTCACGTTGGTGCCTCCTCTCGTGGGGGTGTGGGTGAACGGAGGCCTTGGCCGGCATAGACGGCATTTCCCTCGGCCTTTATCCCTGCCAATGGTGGAATAGGGTGGTCGGCTCAGGGCTTCTCGCCCGACCTACATAACGATTGTGCTGTATGTTTCTCTTCGGGCTGATGGAACTTTCACGGCCCGAGCGGGATTCCCCTGAAGGATGGGGAGACAGAGCGACACCCTCCGGTTTTCCTTCGAGGTGTAGGATTTCATGCCGCGACGATCTGGCACGGGCAGCATCCCGTAGTGGTAGGTGGGGCAAACGGCAAAAGCATAACTGGTTGACAACTATGACCTTGCGCGATCGATTCCCAGCTTCGAGGAAATGGACGCCACGGCGGGCCGCGAAGACGCGGCTGCGAGAACGAACCTTGTCGTGCCGGGCGAAAAAGCGTATCAAGTATAGTCTTATGGAGCGCGGACTAAACCTTGACATCTTGCACCAGCCAGACGACCACACTTGCGGTCCGACCTGTCTCCACGCCGTGTACCAATACTTCGGCGACGACGTCCCTCTGGATCGGGTTGTGCATGAAACCGATTTCCTCGAAGAGGGAGGGACGCTGGCGCCCTTGTTGGGCTGTCACGCCCTGCGACGTGGTTATCAGGCCAAGATCTACACCTGGGATCTACGAGTCTTCGACCCGACGTGGTTTGCGCCCGGGGCCGCCCCCCTGGCCGATAAGCTTGCGGCGCAGATGGTCGTCAAAGACATGCCCAAGGTGTTGGTGACCTGTCAGGCCTACCTCGATTTCATCCATCTGGGTGGCGAGATCAGGATGCAAGATTTGACCGTCTCCTTGATTCGGAAATACCTGAAGCAGCAGATTCCCGTTTTGGCTGGCCTGAGTGCTACGTACCTGTATCAAACCGCTCGGGAGTATGGACCGAAGTGGGATCCCGACGACATCCGTGGGATTCCCGCCGGACATTTCGTCGTCCTCCATGGCTATGACAAGAGGACGCGCAACGTGCTGGTGGCCGATCCCCTGCAGCAGAATCCCTTTGCCGGGGACACTCGCTATGCGGTCAACATCGATCGCGTGCTCTGCGCGATCCTCCTGGGGATTCTCACTCACGATGCCAAGCTGCTGATCATCGAGCCGTGCAAAACGCACAAGAGGAGTCGGCGTGCCGATCCTGATCGTCGTCAATGATCCCAAGCAATGGCCGTTTCAGATCCCCAATGTCGATGTGATCGACGCCCGCAGCTACCTGACGCGGCCCGAGTACTCCGACATGCGCGGGGTCAAGGTCTTCAACCTTTGCAAGTCGTATAAGTACCAGTCGGCCGGCTATTACGTCTCGCTGCTGGCCGAAGCGCGGGGCCACAAGCCGCTGCCCAGCGTGACCACGATCCAGGATCTCAAGAGCCAGGCCATCGTGCGCCTGGTCTCCGAGGACCTGGAAGAGTTGATCCAGCAGAGCCTGGCCCCGATCCAGTCGGACGAGTTCACGCTGAGCATCTATTTCGGCCGCAACCTGGCCCGCCGCTACGATCGCCTGTCCCTGCAACTGTTCGACATGTTCCAGTCGCCGCTGTTGCGAGCGAAGTTCGTCCGCGACAAGCGCGATCGGGAATGGTCGCTGCACGGCGTCGAGGCGATCTCCGCCAGCGAGGTGCCCGAGTCGCACTGGCCGTTCGTCGTCCAGGTGGCCACCGAGCACTTCTCCGGACGCCGCGCCCGCGTGCGCCGCCGCACCCGGGCCCGCTACGATCTGGCGATCCTCTACGCGGCCGACGACCCGGAGCCGCCGTCCGACGAAAAGGCGATCAAGCGGTTCGTGCGCGCGGCCGAGTCGATGGGGCTCGACACCGATCTGATCGGCCGCGACGACTACGCCCGGCTGGCCGAGTACGACGCCCTGTTCATCCGCGCGACGACCTACGTGAATCACTACACCTACCGCTTTGCCCGGCGCGCGGCCAGCGAAGGGCTGGTGGTCATGGACGATCCCGAGTCGATCGTCAAGTGTACGAACAAGGTCTACCTGGCCGAGCTCTTGGGGCACCACGGCGTTCCCGTGCCGAAGACGCTCATGATCCACGATGACAACATCGACTCGATCCCCGCCGAACTCGGCTTTCCCTGCGTGCTCAAGAAACCCGACAGCGCGTTTTCGCTGGGCGTGATCAAGATTGAAGACGAAGAGCACCTGCGCAAGCAGTTGAAGGAGATGCTCGACGAGTCGGACCTGATCGTCGCCCAGGAGTTCTTGCCGACGACCTTCGACTGGCGGATCGGGATCGTTGACCGCCAGCCGCTGTTCGCCTGCAAATACTACATGGCGCCCAACCACTGGCAGATCATCCGCCGCGACGGGCAGGGAAAACGCCACTACGGCAAATTCGAGACCTTGCCGGTGGAATTGGCCCCGGCCAGGGCCATCCGGGCAGCCCTCCGCGCGGCGAATCTCATCGGCAACGGCCTCTACGGCGTCGATGTGAAACAGTCGGGCGACCAGTTCTACGTGATCGAAGTCAACGACAACCCGAACATCGACTCGGGCGTGGAGGACGCGATCCTGAAACAGGAAATCTACCGCAGGGTCATGAGCGTTTTCTTGCGACGGATCGAACAGCGAAAAGCCGGATTCATTACCCCATGAGCTCCCCTGCGCCCCTCCACCTGTTCGAAGCCTTTGGCGTCGAGCTGGAGTATATGATCGTCGACGCCCAGACCCTGGCGGTCTTGCCGATCAGCGACAAGGTCCTCTACCAGATCGCCGGCGACTACGTGTCGCAGGTCGACCTGCCCGACGTGGCCTGGTCCAACGAGCTGGTCCTCCACGTGATCGAGCTGAAGACCGTGGAGCCGGCCCCGGCCTTGGAACCCTTGGCCGAGAAGTTTCACGAGCACATCGGCCGGATCAACGAGCTACTGGAGCCGCTGGGCGGCCGGCTGATGCCCTCGGCCATGCATCCCTGGATGAACCCCTGGCAGGAGATGCGGCTTTGGCCCCACGAGTACAGCCCGGTCTACGAGGCCTACCACCGGATCTTCGACTGCCGGGGACACGGTTGGGCCAACCTCCAGAGCGTCCACCTGAACCTGCCGTTTGCCGACGACGCCGAGTTCGGCCGCTTGCACGCCGCCATCCGTCTGCTGCTGCCGATCATGCCGGCCCTGGCCGCCAGCTCGCCGATCATGGACCGCCATGTGACCGGATTGCTGGACAACCGCTTGGACGTCTACCGGACGAATGCCCGAAAGGTGCCGTTCTGCACCGGCCTGGTCGTCCCCGAGCCGGTCTTCACCCAGGCCGACTACCAACGGGAGATCCTCCAGCGGATGTACCGCGACATCGCCCCGCTGGACCCGGAAGGCGTGTTGCAGGACGAATTCCTCAACTCGCGAGGCGCGATCGCCCGGTTCGAACGAGGCAGCATCGAAGTCCGCGTGCTCGACGTTCAGGAGTGTCCGGCTGCCGATCTGGCGATCTGCCAGGCGATCACCAGTGTGCTGCGAGCCCTGGTCGCCGAGCGCTGGACCGACCTGAAGACGCAGCAGGCCTTTGCGACCGAGCCGTTGGCCGCCCTGTTCGTCGAGGCGAGCCGTGAGGCCGAACGCACGGTGATTCGCGATCAGGCGTACCTCGACCTGTTTGGTTTCCCCGGCTCCACCTGCACGGCTGGCGAACTGTGGCGGCACCTGGTCCAGTCGCTCGGCCTGCTCGACGACGAGGCGGACTGTGACCGCCGGGTCGTCTGCCTGCGTGAGAAGGCCGGCGTCGCGGTCAACGCCCGAGATCCTTCGAACGAGCGCCAGTGTGAAGGTCGCTGCTCGACGTGCCCCAAAGCCTGCTCGACCGGCCTGGAATCGACCTGGCGAGGAGCCCTTCAGGTGATTCTCGATCGGGGCCCGCTTGCCCGGCGAATCCTCGCCTGCCTCGACGTCGACGCGGATGCCGATCCCCTGGACGAAGTCTATCGCGAGCTGTGCAACTGCCTGGCCGCCGGGCGTATGTTTTACGGTTGCGATTAACGGGCCCTAACGGACGAAGCACGAAATCGGAATTCTTCCGATGTATCTGATCACCTGCGAACATGGCGGCAACGAGGTGCCAACCGCCTTTGCGCGGCTGTTTCGCGGCCACCGGCGGCTCTTGGCGACGCATCGGGGCTATGATGCCGGCGCCTTGGAACTTGCCCGGGCGTTTTCTCGTCGGCTCGACGCTCCCTTGGTCTACTCGACCACGACCCGGCTGTTGGTCGACCTGAACCGCTCGCCCGGCCACCGCCGGCTCTTCTCGGAGTTCACGCGGGACCTCGACTCCGCCGCGAAAGCGGCGATCCTCGCCGCGCATTACACCCCCTATCGCCAGCGCGTGGAAGCCCTCGTGGCCGAAGCGGTCGGGCGTGGCGACCAGGTGCTCCATCTCTCCGTGCACTCCTTCACCCCGGCACTCGACGGCGAGGTCCGCAACGCCGATATCGGTCTGCTTTACGATCCGGCCCGACGCGGCGAGCGGCCGTTCTGCCATCGCTGGCGATCATCGCTCACGACCCTCCGGCCCGGGCTGCGCGTCCGCTGCAACTATCCCTATCGCGGCGTCTCCGACGGCCTGGTGACCTCGCTCCGCCGCCGTTTTAGACCGAATCGCTACCTCGGTATCGAATTGGAGGTCAACCAACTCTGGCCGCTGGGCGATCCTCAGGCGTGGTGCGGGCTTCAAGAGACGCTCCTCATGGCCGTCCCAGGCTGACAAGGTGGATTTCTGCTCCTGTCCTCCGCCGCTGTGGTGGGGTGTTGACTTCTTGCGGAAGAAGTCCATACTGGACGGCGATCGTGCCGGTCAGATTGGCGGGCATCGCCTACCACGAACAATGGTCTTTCTGCTGAGAGAAGTGGCGCGGGCCACAAAGGGGTGACACGTCATGAGATGTTATCCGGCGATTGTGTTGCTGGTTTGTTCGGTCAGTTCGGTCTTGACCAGTTCAGTCGTTCAGGCTGCTCTGGTGCAGGCCCCGGTTTTCGACGTCCAGTATACGAGTCCCGGAATCGTCAGTGACGGTGACATCATAGCCATCGTCCAGAGTTCCTCATCCGAGAAAAGAGGAGTTCTCGAATTCGCCACACCGGGTATTCTGCCTGGGGCGACGATCCAGTCGGCTACGCTGGAGTTGGACATCCGCGTTATCACTATGCTCCTCGACGGCACGAGCCCGTTCTTGAAGGTGTACGGTTACGCAGGCAATGGATCGGTGGATGTGCAAGATGGCGCGAATCTGACAACACAGATTGGCACGTCTCAAGACATCAGTAGTGTGCCAAGTCTTCTGGCGATCTCGCTTGATACCGGCTTTCTTCAGTCGATCGCTGGCTCGTCGTATCTGGGTTTGGTGTTGCAGCAGGGGGCGGCGGACGGTCTGCAGACTGGCTTCGCGACTACGGAGGCTGCAAGTCTATCTTGGATGCCACCACGGCTAACGATCGATTTTGCCAATCCCGTACCAGAACCGTCGAGCCTTGCATCGTCTGCCGTCGCCATGGGCTCACTGATTGTCCTGCTTGTGCACAATCGCCGCAGGAGGATCTCGGGCGATGGAGCCTCGCGTGGCTAGTGGAATTCAGGGCCAGGCCATATCGGCCCGGTCTCTCCTTGGGCTCGTTCCATCTAGCGATCAAACCTTGCGCACCCGACATTAGGCCTCGTAGTCGCTCCTGAAGTCGTGGACCGTCGCAGCGAACGATTCGCCGTCGCTGGGGCGGCAGGGTTTCTTTGGGCCGCCGCTGGCCTTTCGCCCTCACAGGGTGACGGCACCGCGGCCTCTCTCGGTCTGCTATCAACGCCAGCCATCGTTACCACTCAGGCAGCGCACCATGGCAGTCGACGGTGGGAGGTCGGAAGAAATAGGCAATGCCTGTCAGGAAAAAACGGCGATAACCCGATAACTGCAACTGGGGACCAGTGATCAAGACGACGGCTGACGCAACCAACCGTCCCCCGCAGGGCAAGGGCTCGGCCGTCGACGGGTTTCGGGACTCAACCCGCACGGAGGAGAAGAGCGATGAAGATGCGAGG
>JBDKTH010000867.1:0-1974 GCA_039680305.1 Thermoguttaceae bacterium
TGCGAGGCCCGCCACGGCATTGCCACGGATCTGGCGGGCCTCGCAAGCTCGGCACCGCCCTACCTTGTTTCGAAGACACTGCTTGCCCGGAAGGCAAGCAGTGGCACACGAAGAGAAGCCAGCGGCACGGCGGAGCGTGCCGACTACCTTGCTAGCGTCAGGGGAGGGTGAGCTTGATGTCGATGCGGGTGGCGACGTTGTTCTTGTGGCGCAAGAGGACCAAGGGGACGGTCTGGCCGGAGCGGACGTTTTCCAGGATCAGGCCGACGTGGTCGAGATCGCGGGGGCGGAGGGCGCCGATGCGGGACAGGACGTCGCCGGGGGCAGGCGGATGCTCGACGTTGGCATAGAAATGGGCGTCGACCTCCGTGATGACCACGCCGCGATGGACCCGCAGGAGCATGGTCTTGGCCCGCTCTTCGTCCAACGGCGCGGCCGTCAGGCCGAGCTTGGTGCGGAGCAGGGCGACGCCGTCGGGCTTGGGCCGGCTTCCGAGCGTGAGCGTCGCGCTGACCGGCTGGCGCTCGCGGAGCAGTTCGATCGCCAGAGAGTCGCCTGCCTGATGGTCAAGCAGGGCGAGATGGTACTCGGCCGCGGTCGGCAGCGGCTTACCGGCCAGCCTGACCAACAGGTCGCCGGGTCGAAGGCCAGCTTGGGCCGCGGGCGAATCGGGCTGCACGCTCGCCAGCCGGCACGACCCGTCGGTCGCCAGGCCGATGCCCGTGACCAGGGCGCCACGCCGCTCCGCGTCGAGCATCTCGGGCAATAGCCGGCGGAGGGTGGACATGGGAACGGCGAAGCCGATGTTGTCGGCGTCGCGTTTCTTGGAGGTCGTCAGGCCGATCACCTCGCCGAGGATATTGAACCACGGGCCGCCGGAGCTGCCGGGGTTGATGCTGGCGTCGGTCTGGAGGAGGTCGCGGAGCGTGAGGCCTTGGAGGTCGGCCACATTGGTCGTGCGTCCCACGGCACTGAGCACGCCGGTGGTGCAGGTATGCAGCAAGCCGTGTGGATTGGCGATGACGATCACCGCCTCGCCGACCATCACATCGCCCGACTGGCCCAGCTTGACGGGCTGCAGCGGCCGGCCCGCGTCGATCTTCAGCAGGGCGACGTCATGCTCGTGGAGCGAGGCGATCAGGTCGGCCGGATAGCTTTTGCCGTCGGCCAGCACGATCTGGTGGAAGATCACTTTTTCGGCGGCGTGGGCGTTGGTCACGATGTAGCCCGCCTCGTGGAGCACGAACCCGCTGCCGACGCTGTTCTCCTGGATCTTCCGCCCGGGGATCCGGAAAAACTCGTCGAGGCCCGCCCTGGGCGTCGTGAGCACGGGGCCGGTCACGTAGACCACGGAGTTTTTCCACTGACTGAAGATCTCGACGGCCGGCGTCCTGCGCAGGGCGCGAGGATCGGCCGCGAAGCCCGACGGAGCGAGAGGTTCCGCGGCGTCTGGTTCACCGTGGGCTATCAGGATGAGCGCGGCCAGGCACGCCAGCCAACGGAGAGTCTGTTGCGAAAGGGTTACCCTCGCCCGCGCAGCGGGAGAGGGTGGCGAGGAACGAGCCGGGTGAGGGCCGTCGAGATTCCAGGAAACTGGGCGTTTGGCGCCTCTGCCCTCACCCCCGGCCCCTCTCCCGCTGCGCGGGCGAGGGGAGCTTTCGGAACAGACTCTGAGACTCTTCACCGTCGTTGCTCCCCGTGGATCTTCCGCAAGCCTCTTGTTACCGATCCGTGAGCCCTCCAATGTAGGTCGCAAACCCTGGTTTGTCGAACGGTTCGGCCGGTCGGGGGGGCCTTGTCGTTTAACCTCTGACTATTGTGAAAGCCTTCACAAGAGCTTTCGGCCAACCGAACGCAACATGTATCAGCAGAAGGGGGCAGGATTTGGGATTTGAGATTTGGGATTTGGGATTTGGGATTTGGGATTTACGCGCGAACGTCTCCTCAGAGTCCCGAACCCCGAACCCTGAACCC
>JBDKTH010000210.1:0-4784 GCA_039680305.1 Thermoguttaceae bacterium
CCACCGGGTAGCCATTCTTGTACTCGCAGCCCAAGGTGAATTCCAGGGGCGTCACCTTGCTGGGGCCGGTCGCCGTGGCGCCGAGTGCCCAGCAGGCGATGTCGACGTGATGGGCGCCCCAGTCGGTCAGCTTGCCGCCGGAGTATTCGTGCCAGTCGCGGAAGGAGTAGTGGCAGTTGCTGTAGAGCGGGACGCCGCCGCCGTAGCCCTTGCGCAGCTCAGGGAGCGCGCGATAGTCGACCTTGGGGGCCGGGCCCAACCACAAATCCCAATCGAGTCCCTCAGGAACCGGCGCCACGGGAATCTGCGGCGAAGGCTGCATGCCGTTGATGCCGCAGGTGACCTTCTTGACGGTGCCGATGCGTCCGTGGTTGATCAGGGCGATCGCCAGCAGGAAACGCTGGCCGATTTCCGTCCGCTGCATGGTGCCGACCTGGAAGACCCGGCCGGTCTTCTGGACGACTTTTTCGATCAACTTCCCTTCGTCGATCGTCAGCGTGAGCGGTTTTTCGCAGTAGACGTCCTTGCCGGCATACATCGCCTCGACGGCAATCTTCGTGTGCCAGTGATCGGGCGTGGCGATCATCACCGCATCGATGTCTTTGCGATCGAGGATTGCCCGATAGTCCTTGTAGGCGTCCGGTTTCTTGCCCTGTTTCTTCTCCGTCTTCTCGACATACTCGGCCAGCACCTTCGCGTCGACATCGGCCAAGGCAGCGAAAGGGGCCGACGGAATCGTCTTCGAGGTGATGGCCCAGCCTTGATTGCGAAGGCCGATCGTCGCGAAGACCGGACCCGCGTTGGCCGACTGGGAGCCGACGGCCCGGTTGACCGACGGGAGCATGATGCTGGCGGCACCAGCGGCCGCAACCCCCTGCAGAAATCGGCGACGGGTGGTTCGATAATTGTTTGCCATGGTGTGGAATCCTTGTGGGGTGAGTGGAAGCAAGGTGCTCATCGAAAAGGTGGGACCTGGGAATGTGAGGGCCGCGCGATCGCCGGGGGCCCCGCAGGGAGCGTTCGGCATGGGCCCGCAAGTTCTCGTCTCAGTCCAGGCCAGCCCCCCTACTATATCACAATCTTTGGCGGTAGCTAGCTTTTCGCCCGCCGGTCGGCACCTGGGCCGTGGCGGCAGTTGCTTCATGGACAGGCGACGACTTCCCCCGAAAGACCGCCGATGAATCCCTCCCTCCCCCCAATAGAAAGAGGGAATCCGCCGTTGGCCATGGATTGCCAAGCGTCAAGGGTTCGGCGGATTCTCTCTTTCTGGTAGCTCAATTCTCCAAGTTATTTCGGGACGGGTCCCTAGAGGTACATCCCGTGGTGGCCCCATCTCCACAAGGGCGACCTCGACGTTCGGATCCGTGGTAGTCGAGTGGCGGGCCTCGCAAGCTTGCCCCCCTACCTGATTACCGGTCTTGGGTGTCAAAACTCATCAGGGAACGCCGGACGCGGCGGTTGCTTGCCCTAACTACCTGCGAGTGCTACCATTGCACCACAGGGAACTTCCGGGGTATGAGGGACTCGACTATGCCGAGATACCAGGTTTCGATCGTTGAACGACCGGACGCGTGGACGCCGAAGACGCCGGACGATGTCCCGGCCGAGGCGGGCAAGCCGCTGGAGATCCTGGCCGAGGCGGACGAGCTGTTCGCCGCGGTGCGCCAAGCGATCGCCTACAACGAAAAGGCCCAACAAGGCGATCGTTCGCGCTGGGCGGTGGTGGTCGAGCCAGGGACGGTTGGCCAGCGATGGCGGAACGCCCGATTGTGCACGCCCTTGAGCTATAAGGTGACCTCGATCTGGTGGCCGGGCGGCTGGGAGCCCAATTCCCCACTCGACGTTCCCAACTGCGTCTGGAAGAGCCAGGGGAGCGTCGACGACCAGCGTCTGACGTATCCCCAGGCCTTGGCCACGGTCCGCGGGCTCAATCAACAGAGCATGAACCACGCCGGCGCGATGTGGTACGTGGTCGTTGCCGTTGAAAACGAGCCGGTCTCGCAAACGGTGTCGTACGACGCGGGCGGCACGGAGACGACCGTCGAAGTCCGGCGGCTTCATCTGGTCCGGCCCGAGGAGGGGGGCGGCCGGGGCGACTGTTCCCACTGCCCGGCCCACAGTTTCCAGTGTGCGCAGGAAGACTGGATCACGCTGGAGCAGAACCTGAGCAGCACCCGCACCCGCTCGCTTCAGTCGGGCTCCTGAGGGCCCTTTTCTCCACGCGGGCCTGAGGGCCCGCGTCGACGCAAGAAATGCCAAAAGGGCGGCAACCGTTGTGCCGCCCTTTCCGCATGGGTTGATCCCGCGCTGTTATCGCAACCCCTCATCCGCAGACAAGGCCAATGGCCGACTCGCGGCAGGGTGTGATAATATGGGCAACTACTTGTTCTCGGCGGGCTTGTCAGCCGGCTTGTCGGCGGGCTTTGCCTCGTCGGTCTTCGGGGCCGTAGCGCCGTCCGCGGGAGCGGTCACGGCGTCACCCTTGGGCTTCTCGACCGGCTTGGTTTCCTGAGCGCAGCCCATGATCAACGCGACGCCGAGCAGAAGGGCGAACAGTCCGAACTTCTTCATTGAAGCACCTCTCGATTGAATGAAACGATCACTTGAGCGTGGCAGGACCACCCTGCCCCGCACACTCGCTCCGTTGACAGAGATCCCGGGGCCCGTCGGTTTATTCCCTGCCACGTGCGAGATTCCTTACGTCGGTAACTCGCTGTGCGATGTTGCCCTAGGCTAAGCCCATCGGCACGCCGCCCCCACTTCCCTTTAAGCGAACCACCGCTGCCCGAGCAGCACCTACGAAGCGAGCATCCGGCATCCCAGGCAAACGTCCAGCACGCGCTCTTGGCCGGGCAACCGGTGCACCTTCCTCAAACCGAAGCGAACACCCCACCGGTTTGTCCTGCAGCGGCACGGCCGACTGCGTGCAGCTTGGAAGACTAAAGAGAGTAACGAGTTGCGAGAAACGCGTGGATTCGCAGGCTACCTGGCCGCCTGCGATCTTCTTCCGCTATATGGGGGGCGTCGTGACGGCGTCTCAGCCGCCCGATGCCACTCTCCCCGCATCCAGCCCTGGTCCGAAAGGAGAGAAATCCTTCCCACACAGCAGCACCGGTCCATTCCTCTACCGAGGAGTCTCGCCCCAATGTTCAAACCTCAAGGGATGTGGTAGAATTTCCGCGCGACGAACCGGAGCCGCATTTTCTTGCTCTCTCCGGTAGGATCGTCTTCGGGGCGGCCTTCCATAGCTCTCTTGTGCGGGCGTGGCGGAATTGGCAGACGCGCCAGACTTAGGATCTGGTGGGGAAACTCGTGCAGGTTCAAGTCCTGTCGCCCGCACCTGCGTATGGAATAAGGGCTTACGCCAGATCGTGAGCCCTTGTTCTTTCTGCCGATCACCTCGGTTTTCTGCGAGGCGCGGATTGTAGGAGGAGGCCACCTCGGGTATCCTCAAAGAATGCAGTTCGCTCAGGGAAGCGGGGTTAAGGACCGAGCGTGGGGCAGGACCGCGCAGGCCGGTCGACGGTTCCTTTTGCATGGTGAGTACGACTCGAAGATAGCGGTCGGCTCCTCTCTGGTGGCGGTGGGGCCGCATAGGGCAACGACTGCGCCGACTCCCTCTCCCTTCACGCTGTGCAGTTTTGCTCGTCAAGAGAAACAGGGCTGCCGGGACGTTTTTCGAGCGTCCTTCGCCGCGAGTCAGAGGTGCTAGGCCTGTCGGCCAGTGTTCCTCGTATCCAATCCAGGAGTTGAGACCAGCCCGGTTGGGGAGCCAGGCACAATGCACGAGACACGTCGGAATGACGCACCGATCGCAGCGGCGGACCCTGGGGACCAGCGGTATCGGTACATCAGCTTCTTCGACGACGCGTCTTTTGCCGTCTCGCCGTCCCGTCGCCCTCTTCCGCGCGAGTCCCGTTCCGACAGGGCCTCGGCCGACGAATCCAAGCTGCTCGAACCGGAGACGGCGGCCTTTCTCTCCTGGCTCCTGGGGCAGGCCGGTGTCGATCGGCAGTGCTATCGGGGCGCCCCGTTGGCGCGACGGCTTCGGGCGTGTCTGCGGCGCTTGAGATGCCGATCGGTGGCTGAGGCACGGACGCGGCTGGAGCAGGAACCCGCGGACATCCCGGCGGCCATCAGCGTCCTGCTGATCGGCGTGACCGAGTTCTTTCGCGATCGGTCGGTATTTGGGTATCTCGATGAGGTTGTCCTGCCCCGGTTGGCGGCCGATCGCGCTGGATTGCGGGTCTGGAGTGTCGGCTGTGCGGATGGGGCGGAACTCTACTCGGTGGCGATGCTGCTTGCTCGGCATGGTCTCCTGGAGCATTGCTGGCTGCGGGGGACCGACTGCCGTGCGGACGCCGTGGTCCAAGCCCAGCGAGGCTGGTATGAGTCCTCGCGGCTCGGGGGACTGGATGCATCGCTGCGCGAGGCGTTTTTTGTGCGGGAGAGGGGCGGATGGCGAGTGTGTGAGGCGTTGCGCTCGGCGACGGAGTGGGGGCAGGAAAGCATGCTCGCGGATTCGCCCGTCCAGGGGGAACGCTGGGACCTGATCCTCTGTCGCAACGTGGCGATCTATCTCCAGCCTGCCGCCTCAGCCAGGCTTTGGACGCGGTTGGCGAACGCCCTCCGTGGTGGCGGAGTGCTGGTGTTGGGGAAGGCCGAGCGACCTGGAGGTCAAGACTCGCTCGCTCGCCTGGGCCCTTGCGTCTTCATCAAGCGGGAGTGAACCTGATGCAACAGCCGAATACGACCTCTCACCGATCGCCTCCGTTTTGGGCAGC
>JBDKTH010001248.1:0-4366 GCA_039680305.1 Thermoguttaceae bacterium
CCTGTCTTGCTCTGCTTCCGCCACCCCCATCCATCTTTGGGCTCCAACCGCGATAAACCCACCGCGGAATCACCAACCGATCTTCACCCCCCAATGGATCGTCCGCGGTCGGACATATGTCCGGATCAGGGGGACGGACGTGTCTTTCCGGCCGCGCACTCCCAGCGATGAATCGCTGGGCTATTTTCAATTGCCCCTCCGGGGCTGAGCCGCCCGCCAACGCGTGACAACCGCGAATGACGCCAATCCACGCGAATCAGGCCTCTCGAAAGCTCGATTCCCATTCCCTCCCTTCGCGTTCATTCGTGTTTATTCGCGGTTCATCCCCTTGCCTTCGCGCAATCGACACGACGTCCTCCCCTTCGTGCTTCGTCCTTCGGTCATTCCTTCGACATTTGACCTTTCGACATTCGTCCTTCCCAAGTTTGTAGGGCGGGTCAAGCGGACCAGGAAGACGTGGGTGGATGCGTCAAGGACACTTGCCAAGGCGACCGGCTTGGCACCTCCGAACACCTAGCGAGCCCCGCCGGCCGATCCCGAATTCTGGCGGGGCACGCTCGGCTTTCGTCCGTGTGGAATCAATCGCCTTCGCGGAGGGCATCGTGGTTTCAGCCGCGTTCCCCCTGGGCCGCTCGACCCGCCCTACACCTTCTCGTAAACGCCCAAGAGGTTGTTCTCAGGGTATCGGAGGCGAAGCTTGCGGAGAAGCCACCACAGCGAGAGCTCGGCCGTGCAGGAAAGCCGGAATCGCTGGAACGTGCAACAGTTGTCCAAGTAGGCGAATGCCGCCTCCCGGAAACCACCCGCCTCGAACAGCCTGCAGAGACGCCTCCGAGTGTTCATCCGGTAGACGGTCGGGAAAACGTCCTCTTCCTTGGTCCCCCACAGCAGACGCGTGATCGGTTGATGAAGTCGAAAGGGGAGCAGCGAAGCCGCGACCGACGCGGGGGACCAGCGGTTGGGCGTGAAAACCACGACTTTGCCCCCAGGCTTGATCAGTCGGCCCAGGGATTCGATGGCTGGCTCGGGGGCCTGGATGTGTTCCGCCACCATCCGTAACGTGGCCAGGTCAAACGTGTGTTCGCTCTTATACTCCTCGATCGTGCAGCTGGCTCGCTCGTGCACGTAAGGATTCTCGGCGAGGTTTTCGCTAGGATCCACGCCAACGAGAAGCCCGCATCGTCGAGAGAGCGTCGCGCTAAGGCTGCTATTGTGAGGGAAGATACTCGTTCCCCCTCCCACATCAAGCCACGAATCCCCGTCGGAAACGAGCCGGTCCACCGTGGCCTCGTAGTGAGCTTCCGCAGTGAAGTAGCCGAAGCGATGCATCAGCCTCACGCGCCACCCGTGCTTTCACACATCCCCGTAGAGGCACGCAAAGTGTCTCTGCAGGTCTTGGTCTGTGGGAAGCAGGTTGGTTTTGCCCATGCGGCTTTCTCCACCCTTTCGCGGTGACGAGGCTGATTTGGCCCACCGTGACGCGGCACGTGTGCGGATCTCTCCAGCATAACCACCCGGGTGGCAACTTGTCACGATGGTGCCGAAAATCCCCTCGCCAAGGCCACGGAGGGCATCTGGGAAGCCAAGAAAACGCCTGGCCCGGGCAGAACTCTTGCGAGTTCCCTCCCGGGCTCAGGACCGTGCCAAGGCACTTGATTAGTCGGAAAAAGGCAAGTCGGGGTTGAGGCAGCAGGCGGGCTACAGCCTCAACCGTGTTCCGACTGAGGGGCCTCTTCGTAGCTACACTAAATGTCGGCGTAGAGGCAGAACTCGTAGGGGTGCGGACGCAGCCGCAGGGCGTCGACCTCGTTGACCGTCTTGTACCAAATCCACGTGTCGATCACGTCCGGGGTGAACACGTCGCCGCGGAGGAGGAAGTCGTGGTCCTTGCGCAGGGCCTTGAGGGCTTCGTCCAACGATCCCGGCGTGGTCGGGACTTTGGCCAGTTCTTCCGGCTCGAGGTCGTAGATGTCCTTGTCCAAAGGCTCGCCCGGATCGATCTTGTTCTGGATGCCGTCGATCATCGCCATCAACATGGCGGAGAAGGCCAGGTAGGGGTTGCAGCTCGGGTCCGGGCAGCGGAATTCCACCCGCTTGGCCTTGGGACTCGGGCTGTACATCGGGATGCGGACCGACGCCGAACGGTTCCGCTGCGAGTAGGCCAGGTTGACCGGGGCTTCGTAGCCGGGGACCAGCCGCTTGTAGCTGTTGGTCGTCGGGTTGGCGAAGGCGCAGATCGCCGGGGCATGCTTCAACAAACCGCCGATGGCATACAGGGCCATTTCGGTCAGACCCGCGTAGCCGGAACCGGCGAACAGCGGATTGCCGCTCTTCCACAGCGACAGGTGGCAGTGCATCCCGGACCCGTTGTCGCCAAACAGCGGCTTGGGCATGAACGTCACAAGCTTGTTGTGCTTGCGAGCGACGTTCTTGACCACGTACTTGTACATCATCACCTTGTCGGCCATCGGCACAAGCTCGCCGAACTTCATGTCGATCTCGGCCTGACCGCCGGTTGCCACTTCATGATGCTGGGCCTCGATGTCGATGCCGCAGTCGATCAGGGCGTGCATCATCTCGTTGCGGAGGTCCATCTGCTGGTCGGCGGGCGGCACGGGGAAGTAACCTTCCTTGAACCGCAGCTTCGAGCCCAGGTTCGGCCCCTCGTCACGGCCGCGGTTCCACTGCCCCTCGTTGCTGTCGAGGTAGTAGTAACCACTATTGGCGGTCTGATCGAAGCGGATGTCGTCGAAGATGAAGAACTCGCACTCCGGACCGACATAGCAGGTGTCGGCGATCCCGGTGCTCTTCAGGTAGTTGGATGCCTTGCGGGCGACGTTGCGAGGATCGCGCGAGTAGTCTTCGCGAGTGATCGGGTCCTGGATGTTGCAGATCCTCGACAGCGTGGTGATCTCGCAGAACGGATCCAGGCTGGCCGTTTCCGGTTGGGGAATGATGAGCATGTCGCTCTCGTTGATCCGCTGCCAGCCGCGGATGCTGGAGCCGTCAAATCCCAGGCCGTCCTCGAATACGTCCTCGTCGAGCTTGCCGACGGGAATCGTGAAATGCTGCCACAGCCCGGGGAAATCCATGAACCGCAGGTCGATGGACTTGACGTCTTTCTCCCGGCACAACGCTAGTACTTCTTTTGGGGTCACAGGCTCTTCCTTTCCAGCAGATGGATCACGCATCAGTTCTCAGGGGATGAACGGGCCAACGGTGTCAGCAATCCCTGTAGCGTCAGCTCACGCGGCAGACCGGGGCTAGCTTAAGCAAACCCGATACCGACTATTAGCCCCCGACAAACTGACATACCATAAATAGTTTACCGCCAACGAGTTAGTAATATCCGGAGCGTCTAAGGAACCTATCTGTATGCCCCAAAAATGCCCGACTTATGGGCAAAGCGTGAATAATAAGCAGGCAGACAAGGGGAATCGAAGGAGCAAAACACGCTGGCGATTGCTAGCACCTTCCCCTCCTACGAGGAGGTAAATGCATGCTTCTCTCCGGATTTTATGCCCCCTCCGAATCGCGTCTAGCGACCGGCCACCGGTTTAACCCGTTCGCTTGCGACCGGAGGATCGCAAGCGTTACGCCGGCACCACAATCTGGGGTCGGGTTGCACGCGATCCCAGAGGACCAGGAAGACTGGCACCAGGATCGTGCGGATGACAAAGGTGTCAAGGAGGACTCCCAGGGCCAGGGCGAAGCCCAATTCGTGCATCGCCCGCAACGTACCTGCGGCCATGGCGATGAAGGTCCCCGCCATGATCACCCCGCAGCTGGTGATGATCCCGCCGGTTTGGGCCAAGGCGACACGTAGGCCTTCGACCGCGCCTCGCCGTCGCTGCTCTTCAAATACCCGCGTGACCAGGTAGATGTTGTAGTCTTCGCCAACGGCGATGAGGATCACGAACAGAAAGATCGGCACCTTCCAGTCCAGCCCATGAAACGTCTCGCCATAGAGCCACGAGAAAAGCAACATGCAGGTTCCGATCGTGACGAAATAGCCCAGAAGCACCGACAGGACCAGGTACAACGAGACCAGCGGACGGCCAATCAAGAGGACCAGCACGCCCAGCACCGCGAGGGTCACCAATTGTTGGATCAGTAGCTGGTCGCTGACGGTCACCGCCTGCAGATCGCGGATTCCGGCCGTTGTCCCGCGGAAGCAGAACTTTGTCCCATGCCATTTCGACTTGGGGTCATCCGCCAGTCCTTGCAGGTAGCTTTCCACATGGTCCAAAAGCCGGATGCTCTCGATCGAAAACGGATCGTATTGAAAGACGAGATCGAAACGCGTGACCTTGTCCACATACGGCTCGGCCTGGGCCAGGTAGGTGTTCTTGGTGCGTTGGTGGCC
>JBDKTH010001139.1:0-6447 GCA_039680305.1 Thermoguttaceae bacterium
TCCCGGTCGACTGGCTCACCGCGGCGATCGCGCATATCTTTCTCCATCCGGAGCACCACGGCCAGACCTATCACCTCACGTCGCCCGAGCCGGTCACCGTGCGATTGTTCCAACGGGTTGTGCAGGAAGCGATCGAGCGGTACTCCAAGCGGGCCACGGCGACCGAGGTTCACCCCAAGGAGCTGGCGATCTTCGAAAAGCTCTTCTACGAGCAGATGACGATCTACCGCTCGCACTGGCGGGACGATCCGACCTTCGACCGCACGAACACCGAGCGCGTCCTGGGGCACCTCCCCTGCCCGGAGATGGACTACGACCTGCTGATGCGCGTGGCGAGGTATCCGATCGAGACGAGCTTCATGCTCCGCCGGCACACGCCCGTCGAGACGCCGATCGACGCGGGCAAGCACCTGGAACGGTTCCTCCACGTCTACCCCCAAGGGACCAACGGTTCGCCGCCGGCCGACAGCATCGCGCTGCAGGTCAACGGCGGCGGGGGTGGGCAGTGGCACCTGCTGGTCCGCGACGGGAGTGTCCTCGGGGCCGAGCCGGGCCTGGGCCCGAACACCGACACCCGCTACTACCTCAACAGCGACACCTTCGCCGCGTTGGTCCACGGAGAATTGACCGTCGAACAATCGGTCAATGCGGGGCGGGTGATCATCGAGGGGCCGCACGACACTCATCTTCACCTGATGAAAATTCTGGAAAAAGTCACTTCTCCGGCTTGACCGTACGCGGTTAATTATGACGACCCCTCACGGCCTCTTCTGGTTCTCCATGGTCCTGACATGGGTGGGCTTGGTGAGAGCGATGAGCGCCCGAGAGCATTCACCAGGGAGTTGCAAACGATGACCAGAGCATACGACAAGGCGAACGTCCCACTGGCGATCATCGGCATGGCGTGCCGACTGCCCGGCGCTGACAACCTGGACGCGTACTGGCGGCTGTTGATCGAAGGCCGCAGCGCCATCGGCGAACTTCCGCCCGACCGCCTGGATCAAGAGCTTTACTTCGACCCTCGCAAAGGGGTGCGGGGCAAAACCTACTCCAAGCTCGGCGGCTTCCTCACCAACAAGACGTTCGACCGCCAGGCCTGCCCGATCTCCGAGGAGCTGGCCCGCTCGGTGGACATCGCCCACTTGCTGATGTGCGACGTCACGGCGTCGGCCTTCCGCCACGCCGGCCTCGACCCGTTCAACCTGCCGCTACGCAACACGGGCGTGTTCATCGGCCACGCCCAGGGGAGCAATCTGGCCGGCGACTACACCTACGGCACGTGCATCGGCGAGGCCGCGCAGTTCCTCCGCGAGGTGAAGGATTTCCAGCAACTGCCGCCCGCCGAACAAGAGGCCGTGATCGACAAACTGATCGCCACGATCCGCCAGCCCCTTCCCCACCAGACGGCCGACTCGCCGGACGTCTCGGCGAGCATGATCGCTGGCACCGTCTCGCGGGCCTTCGGGCTGAACGGCCCGTACCTCGCTCTGAACTCGGCCTGCGCGTCGTCGCTCCAGGCGATGCTGCTGGCCGCCCGAGCCCTGCAACTCGGCCGGGTCGAGATGGCCGTCGCCGGCGGGGCCTCCGACTGCAAGAGCGACACGCTGGTCCTCTTCTCGACCGCTCAGTCGATGAGCGCCACCGCCTCGCGTCCCTTTGACGCCGAGGCCGACGGCCTGATCTGCGCCGAAGGCTACGCCGCCGTGGTGATGAAGACCCTCGAGCGCGCGCTGGCCGACGGCGATCGGATCCTGGCCGTCGTGCGCGGGCTGGGAATTTCGTCGGATGGACGCGGTAAGAGCCTCTGGGCCCCGCGCAAGGAAGGCCAGATCAAGGCGATGGAGCGGGCCTACGAAACGGGCGTGGAGATGGCCGACCTCCAGTACATCGAGGCCCACGCCACGGCAACCCAACTGGGCGATGCCACGGAACTGAACACGCTGGCCGAGGTGCTCACCGGCAAGCTGCCCGCAGGCCGGAAGATCCCCGTGACGAGCGTCAAGGCAAACATCGGCCATGCGCTCGAAGCGGCCGGGGTTGCCGGGGTCATCAAGGCGATTCTCGCCATGCACCACGGGATGGTCCCGCCGGCAATCAACATCCGACAGTTGAATACGAAGATCGACTGGGCCAACTCGCCGGTCTACGTGCCCCAGCAGCCAACCCCCTGGCCCGCCCCGCCCGAGGGCAAGCCGCGGCGGGCCGGTGTGAACGCCTTTGGCATCGGCGGGCTGAACATGCACGTCGTGATCGATCAGTACACCGAGTCCGCCCGGCAATTGGTCGGCCAGCGTCCGCTGCCCACCAGCATGCCGCAGTCCCGCACGGCCGACGAGGACGCCGTGGCGATCATCGGCCGCGCCTGCATTTTCCCGGGCGCCAAGAACCTGGCCGGCTTCTGGGAGCTGTTGGCCTCGGGCCGCGATCCCAAGACCCACGTCACCCCGGACCGCTGGAACGCCGACCTGGGCTGCCGGCCCGGCAAGGTCGAGCCGTATCACAGCCCGACGACCCTGGGCGGCTTCATCACCGATTTCCAGTACGACTGGCGCACCCACAAGGTGCCGCCCAAGCAAGTGGCCCAGGCCGACCCGCTCCAGTTCATGCTCTTGGAAGCGGCCGATCAGGCGCTCCAGGATGCCGGCTACGACAAGCGGCCGTTTGACCGCACCCGGGTGGGCGTGCTCGTGGGCACCGAGTTCGGTGGCGATTTCGCCCTGCAATTGCAGATGGGCCTGCGCCTGCCGCACATGGGCCGAATCCTCAGGACCTTGTTGACCAACCACGGCCTGTCGGCCGAACAGGCCGGAAAGATCGAGCAGGCGTTCGGCGATACGCTCCTGGACCACTGGCCGGCCCTGATCGATGAAAGCGGCAGCTTCAGCACCAGTTCGCTCGCCTCGCGGATCACCAAGAGCTGGGACCTGATGGGTGGGGCGGCTGCCTTGGACGGCGGCGCGACCTCCGCGCTGGCCTCGCTGGCCACGAGTGTCGATATGCTTCTGGCCGGCGACATCGACATGATGGTCTGCGCAGCCGGCCAGCGTCGCATGGCCCTGGCCGCCTACGAGACCTTGGCCGTGGCAAACGTCTTGTCGATCGACGACCATCCGCGGTCGCCCTTCGACGCCCAGGCCAACGGCTACGTGCCCGGCGAAGGGGTCGGCGTGGTGCTGTTGAAACGGCTCTCCGACGCCGTGCGCGACGGGGACCAGATTCATGGCATTATCCGCGGCATCGCGGGCGCCCGGCAGGAGTCGTGGGGCGAAGCCGTGCGTCTGGCCGTCGAGCGCTCGCTGGCCGACGCGAAGGTCCAAGCCGGCGACCTGGCCCTGATCGACGCCGACGGCACCGGCGTGCCGCCGCTCGACGCAGAACAGGCCCGGGCCCTGATCGCCGTGCATGGGGAGCAAGGCCGGGCGGAATCGCTGCGATTGGGAACCCTGGTCGGCCAGATCGGCCACACCGGCGGCGTCTCGGGCATGGCGACCCTGCTGAAAGCGACCTTGGAGATCGAGCACGATGAGATGGCGCCGACCGTGGGGCTCCAGACCCCGGTGGCGGCCATCGCCCAACACTCGACGCTGATCCAAGCCGCCACGAGCCGCACGCCGCTTCGTCACGCCACACAGGATGGCCGGCGTCTGGGCGGCGTGAGCGGATGCGCCAAGGGGCTGGCCTATCACGTGGTTCTCGAAAAAGGGAGCAAAGTACCCGTGCCAGAACGCAAGGATCAAAAAACGCCGGCCGCCACGCCGCAACCGGCCAGCCCAGCCGAGCCCCTGGTGGCAGGAACGGAACCGAGCAGGACACCGGCGGCCCTGGCTGAGCCGGCCGACTGGCGAATCTTCCGCCTCGGCGCGGCCACGCCCAAGGAGCTTCTGCAGCGGCTTTCCGAGGCGGCGGCCAACGGATCGTCGCTGTTTGCCGGGGCGAGCGCCACGCGGTTTGCCCCGGCCGACCGCGTCCGCCTGGCGATCGTCGCGGAAAACCCGGCCGCGCTGGCCCAGAAGCTGCTGACAGCGACCAAGCAGGTGGCCAGCCCCGGGGCCCGCACCGTGCTCGAGCAGCAGGGGATTTTCTTCCGTCAACTCGGCCCACGGCCCCCGCGAATCGCCTTCGTCTTCTCCGGGCAGGGTTCCCAGTATAGCGGCATGCTCCGGGAACTGATCGACTCTGTCCCGGCGGCTGCGGCGGCGATGCGCGAAGCCGACGCGGTAATGACCAAGCTCGGATACCTGACCTTTGCCCAAATGGCCTGGGACGAGACGGCGCCGATCGGCACCGACATCTGGCTGACCCAGGCTTCCGTGCTCCTGGCCGACCGGATCATCCTGGCCGCGCTGGCCGACCGCGGCATCCGCCCCAGCGTGGTCTTCGGTCACAGCTACGGGGAATACGTGGCGTTGATGGCGGCCGGCGTCTGGGATTTTGAACAGACGGTGCGAGTGACCCGGGCGCGTTGCGACGCGATCGAGTTGACGCCCGCGACCCGCGGCGCAATGCTGGCCACCACGGCGCCGCCGGAGATGATCAACCAGCTTGCCAAGCGGTTCGGACGCCCGCTGTTCATCGCCAATCACAACGCGCCCGATCAAACCGTGGTGGCCGGCCAGCGGGAGATCATCGAGGACTTTGCCATGGTCGTGGTCCGGGAATCGTTCCAGGCCCGGCTCCTGGCCGTCCCGTGCCCCTTCCACACGCCGATCATGAAGGATGCGGGGATCGCCCTGGAGCGGTCGTTAGCCGACTTACCGATCGGACAGCCCAGCGTGCCGGTCCTCAGCGTGGTGACGAACGATTATGTCCAAACGCCGGAGGAGATCCGCTCCAACCTGGTGGCCCACATGACCCAGCCGGTCCGCTACGTGGAACTGATTCGCCGGGTGGTCGCCGAGGATGCGACCGTCCTGGTCGAGGTCGGGCCGAACCAGGGCCTGACCGGTCTACATCGCCGGACGGTCGAGGGCTACAACATCCCGATCATCGCCACGGACAACCCGAAGCGTCCCGGACGGATGCAGTTGGAGTGCGTGCAGGCCTTGTTGGAGTGCACCGGCGCCTTGGAGGCGGAGGAGCCGGCGGCCACGGTGACATCGATCAGCCGTCCCGCCGTCCAGACGCCAGTCGCCCGGCCCGAGATCCTCCATTTCGACGCCACGACGCGGCGGCGGGAAAAGATGCGTGCGGCCGCGTCGGGCAAGCCCGCCGCGACAACCCGACCACCCGCGGCGCCGGTCGCCCAGCGCGAGCCGGCCCCGGCTCGGTTCCATCAGGCGGCGCCGGCCGCCTCCGTGACCGGCAACGGCCCGCCCAAGCGGTCCCCGCAACCCGCGGCGGGATCGACGCCGACGTCGTTGCTCAATCGCATGGAGCAGCCATCATCGCCAGCCCCAGACGCGGGCCGACACGCCCCGGCTCGGACGAGTACCAGCGAGCCGAGCGTTTCGCCGCCAGCGCCCGCGGCCAAACCGGCCGCGAAATTCGACCTGGATCCGACTGAGTTGGAATCGTTCCTGATCCGGTTTGTCGTCGAACAGACCGGCTATCCGCCCGAAGTCGTGGAACTCGATGCGGATCTGGAGGCCGATCTGGGAATCGACAGCATCAAGAAAGCGCAACTCTTCGGCGAGCTTCAAGAGTACTTTGACGTCACGCCAACCGAAGACCTCACGCTCGACGACTTCCCCACGCTCCGCCACGTCGTGAACTTCCTGCGAGGCATCCCGATCAAGGGAGAGGCCCCCGCAGCTCCGGCTGCGGAGCCAACCGCACCATCGCCGGCCCCCTTGGTGGCCCCCGCAGCTCCGGCCAATGAGCCGGCCGCGCCCCCTGCTCCGGCTCCAGCCAAGGCGGGGACTCCGGCCGCGACGGCGCAAGATGCTAAGGAGCTGGAAGCGTTCTTGATCAACTTCGTGGTCGAACAGACCGGCTACCCGCCCGAGGTTGTGGAGCTCGATGCCGACCTGGAGGCCGATCTGGGAATCGATAGCATCAAGAAGGCCCAACTCTTCGGCGAGCTTCAAGAGTACTTCGAGGTCACGCCGACCGAGGACCTCACGCTCGACGACTTCCCCACGCTCCGCCACGTGGTCAATTTTCTCCTGGGGGCACCGATCAAGGGAGAGACGTCGCCTGAGACGCCATCGGCGTCCGAGAGTCAACCGGTCGGTGAGCCGGCGCCGGTTTCGGAGCCAAACGTCCCGACGCGGGTTGAAGAAGCGGGCCGACACGGCTCGGCTCGAGCGACCAGCAGGGAGGCGGCCCCGGCGGTCTCGTCGCAGAACGCCGCCGAGTTGGAGGCGTTCCTCGTGAACTTCGTGGTCGAACAGACCGGCTACCCGCCCGAGGTCGTGGAGTTGGACGCCGATCTGGAAGCCGATCTGGGGATCGACAGCATCAAGAAGGCCCAGCTCTTCGGCGAGCTGCAAGAGTACTTCGACGTCA
>JBDKTH010000706.1:0-20425 GCA_039680305.1 Thermoguttaceae bacterium
TTCGTGCCAATCCCGGAGCCGAGGACGAACGTAACGGCCACCCGCGGTCTTCCTCGTCATACTATTGCTCCGGGCTTGGCACCAATGCGATAAATCCCAGGGGGTTTGGGGGACAGCGTCCCCCAACGTACCGCCAGGTACGCCTCCGCCGGTTGAACCGAAAAAAGGTGCTATCGCCGAAGTCGGGGTGAAACGGGTAGACTAGGCAATACCGGCAAGGCACCTTCCGGCGTCAATCTGGTGGCCTATGGACATTACCTCCAATCCCTCTTCGGCGCGCCGGGCGTCGCTTGCCCGAGCGATCCTGCTGCGCGTCGTGGTCTGGGGCGGTGTGCTCGGGCTGGTCGTGCTGTTCTTCGGCAATCTGCGTTTTGCCTTGCCCCGCACGGCCGCACCGCAAACCGACGCGCCCGAACCGCGGGTGGACGACACCGGCTGGCCGCAGCATCGCGGACCCCAGGGCACCGCGATCGCCGACGAGACCGACCTGGCCGATTCCTGGCCTTCTGAAGGGCCGCCGGTCCTCTGGACTCGGGACCTCGGGCAGGGGTATTCCGCCTTAATTGGCGTTGGCGGCCGCGTTTACACGCAGACGCAAGATCTCTCGGCGCAGTCGGTCGTCTGCCTGGAGGCCGACACAGGCCGACTCGTCTGGGAATATCGCTATGGTTGGCCCTACGAAGCGGCAGGGATGTACCCGGGTCCCCGGGCCACGCCCACCTGGCACGCCGGTCGGATCTATTTCGCATCGCCGACGGGGCTGGTCGGGTGCCTGCGCGATCGCGACGGCCAGTTGCTCTGGTCGGTCAACGTCAACGAACAGTTCGCCGGTCGGGGCACCGATTTCGGCTACTCCTGCTCCCCGCTGATCGAAGACGGCAAGCTGATTCTCCCGGTCGGCGGGTCAGGCGCCTCGGTCGTGGCCCTTAGCGCCGCGGATGGTTCGACCGTCTGGACCTCGGGCGGCGAGCCGGCCAGCTACTGCTCGGCGGCGACGATTACCCTGGAGGGCCGGCGTCTGGTGGTGGCCTTTCTCCAGAACGCACTGGCCCTGTTCGACCCGGCAACCGGGCGGCTCCTGTGGCAGCAGCACTATTCGTCGGGCTATGACGAGCACGCGGCGATGCCGCTCTACGAAGAGCCCCACCTGATGGTTGCCGGCCCGTTCCGCACAGGCGCGGATGCCTACCGGCTGCAATTCCGTCCAGCGGCAGATGGCGAGCCGGCGATCGAAGCCAAGCGGGTCTGGCACAGCCCCAAGCTATCGAACGATACGGCCTCCAGCGTGCTGATCGACGGCTATGTCTATGGGTTCGATCTGCGCGACGTCCAGGCCAAGGCGCATCGGCCGTCGCGCGGCGAGTTCCGCTGCCTGGAACTGCGAACCGGCAAGGTGTGCTGGTCGACGGACCGGACGGGGCACGCCACGGTGATCGCCGCCGCCGGCAAGCTTCTCCTGTTTAACGACAAGGGAGAACTTCTGCTGGCGCGTATCAGCCCCCAGGGGTACGAGGAACTCGGCCGCACCCCGGTCTTCAGCGGAGAGATCTGCTGGACGGCACCGGCCTTATACCGCGGTTGCGTGTACCTGCGGAGTCCGAAGCGGGCGGCCTGCGTGTACGTCGGAAATCCCGCAAACCTCGACCAACGGCGTCGGGCTCAGGCCCGCCCCGCCACGCAGTTGGCCACGCCGCAAAGGCTCGATTGGACGTGGCTGGTGGGCGGGGAGCGGGAGTATGCCTTCGACCTGCCCGACGCCCAGGAACTCCGCCAGTGGTACGGCGCAGCGGTCGTGGGCGTCCTGGGTCTGGCGGCCTTGGTGTCGGCGTTGCTCCAGTGGATCTTGCATCGAGGCCGGGTCGCATGGGCCAGGCGCGCAGGTCGGCTGGCGTTTTGGGGGCTGGCGTTCGTCCTCGGCCTCCTGGCCACGCCCGTCTTCAGCCGTCTCTTTCAGACGTTTGTCTTCACCTGGCCCTTGTCGTTGTTCGTGACCCAACAGATGGCGTTCGGGACCATTCTTTGGGCTCGCCGTCGGGAGTCGACCGCCCGCGTTTCGCTGCTTCCCCTTGTCGCCGGCTTTGCGGTGGTGACCGTTTGCCTGAGCTACTTCCAACTTTGCCGCGGCCTGGGCCTGGCCCCCTTGTGGCTCTTTCTGCTGGGCTTCCTGCCGTCCTGGCCCGTGGCCATTCCCGCCGCGTATCGCCTCGCGCGGCGCGGCTCCCTGGCAAGCGACCTGCTGTGGACTTGGGCAGGATTCTCGCTCTACTTCGCCAGTTGCGCGGCATATATCCTCTGGCGTTGACACGCCCCTCCGGCCTCCGTATGATCCGGCTCCCCTCGCGAGAACCAAAGGGCAGGAACTCTTTCAGGCAGGAACGCCACGATGCAAGTGCGCGGTGGGCAGCACGCCGGCTCAAAGACCTTCGGAGGAAGGCTCACGCTTACGCTCTTGAGCCTCACCGTCCTCGGTGGCCTCACCGTAGCCTCGGCCCAAGACGGCGATCTCCAGCGGATGCAGGGCGACGTGCGGGGCGTGCCGTCGTCGGATCCCGCCCCGCCCTCGGCCGAGGAGCCGGACCGGCGACGGTCGCGAGCCTCGGAAAATGATTCGACGTGGGGCGACGACGAAGGATGGGGAGCCCCCCTGCTAGTCGCGGCAGCCATTGGCCTTGCGTCGCCGATCTGGGGACCTCACGCGATGCTGGGCAACCGGTTCGAAGTGCCGGGCCGTTTTCCCCGGTTCCCCTACGACCATACCCCCGGCTATCTGGTCCTCGACGAGTCGCACCTGGCCGAGGCGGCCGAAGATGACCCGAATTGGCAATGGCTCAACCCCTGGGCGAGCAAAACTCGATGCTGGGCCGGCCGCTTCGACGTGGAGTACGCCGAGGACTTCGACTCGCTCAACCAGTTCACCGGGCACCTGCTGGTGAGCACCTTGCCGCGGTTGGACCTGGACGCGCAGGCGAGCTACTTCGAGGAGTCGCTGTCCGGGGCCCGGCACGACCACCTCTGGCTAGGCGACGCGAATCTCACCTTCCGCTTCGCTCAGAACGAGTATGCCCAATTCCGCACGGGCATCGGCGTCAATTGGCTCACCGGCGCGAGCGATTCCGACTTCGGCTTCAACTTCACCTATGGCGTGGACGTGTTTCCCTACAAACCCTTGGTGCTGACCTCGGTGATCGATTGGGGCACCCTGGGGCATGCCGAGCTGTTCCGCTTCCGGGCCACCGCCGGCGTGGTCGTGCATGGCGTGGAAGTCTACACGGGATACGAATACTTCGACCTCGACCGCACGCAGACCAATTCCTTGGTCGGCGGCGTACGGATCTGGTTCTGAAGGCCCTTAATTCTTCGCAGGCCCTTACGGTTCCCGCACCGTCAACTCGGCGGTGACGATCATCTGGGCGAGTTGGACCAGGCGGAGGTTCTGCTGGCTGGCCATCTTCTGCAGACGGCGGAAGGCATTCTGCTCGTCGAGGCCGGCCCGCTTCATGAGGATCCCCTTGGCCCGTTCGATGACCTTTCGGTCTTCCAAGGCCTGGCGCAGGTCGGTGGTCTCGCGGCGCAGGGCTTCGAACTGTTCGAAGCGACGAATGGCGATGGCGATGGCCGGCACCAGATCGTCCTGTTTGATCGGTTTGACCAGGTAGGCCAGCACATGGTTCGCCTCGGCTCGCTGGATCAGCTCGGGATCGTGATAGGCCGAGACGAGGATCACCGGGAGGGGCTCGTCGCGGCAGATCTCCGCGACCGCATCAATCCCGTCCATGCCGGGCATTTTGATATCGGCGATCAGCAGGTCGGGATGGGCGTGGCGGCACTGGTCGACCAGGTCGCGGCCGTTGCGCGCAACGACCGTCACCTGGTGGCCCAGCCGCGGCAGGATCGTGGCCAGGTAGTCCCGCATGTCGCTCTCGTCGTCGGCAACGGCGATTCGCAGCTGTCGCGTCATGCTTTACTCCTTTGGCAAAAGAACAACGATTTCGGCACCACCGGACACCTGGTCGCCCGCGGCGATCCGCCCGCCATGGGCTTCCACCAGCCGTTTGGCAATTGCCATGCCCAGGCCGGTGCTCTGGGTCTTCGTGGTGTAGAAGGGTTCGAAAATCCGCCTCTTCTGTTCCGAAGTGAGGCCTGGACCGTTGTCGCGCAGGCGGAGTTCCACCGCCGGCTGCTCGCCCAGGGCCGCGTCCCGCCAGAGGACCGCGATATGCACTGGATCGGCGGCGGCCGCCAGGGCATTTTCCAGGATGTTGCGGAAGACCCGCTCCATCGCGTAACGGTCGACGCGGCAAACGTAGTTCGCCGGAACGTGGTTGTCAAATTCCACGATCCGTCCGGTGCGGATCGGCTCGAGATGCTCCCAGGCCTGTTGGAGCACGTCGCTGACATGGACCGGCTCGCGCCGCAGCACGATCGGCGCGGCGTACTGGCGGACCTCCTCGTACAAGAGGTGCAGATGATCCTCGGCGATTTGGATCCGGTAGACCAGGTCGAGCGCCGCCGGCCGGTCCTGCACCTGCAGGGCGAGCATCTCCAGGCAGGCCTGGATCCGCTGCAAGGCATTGCCGCTTTCGTGGGCCAGCCCGGTGACCATCTCGCCGATCGCGGCCAACCGCTCGGCCTGCACCGCCCGGGTCCGCGCCTCGTGCAACGCCGTGACATCGTTGCCAAAGGCCAAGATCCCCAGCACGTTCCCTTGGGCGTCGCGTAGGGCCCGGTAGTTCCACTCGATCTGGAGCTGGTCGTCGTCCTTGGTCACGATCGTGGTGATGGAGGTAACGATCTCTTCGCTGTCGATGGCCTTGGCCGTGACCGCTCGGATCTGCGCGTGTTCTGCCTCTGGGACAAAGGTGCTGAGCCAGTCCCGGTCTTGGAGTTCGTGCTGATCGTAGCCGGTCACCTTTTCCAGGCCCGGATTGCAGCGAAGGATGTGCCCGCTGGGGTCCAACAACATCACGATCGCCGGCGCGGCCTGGATCAGGTTTTCCACGAACTGGTGTTCACGCCGCAGTTCCTTCTCCGCCTGTTTCCACTGCGTAATGTCGACGACCACCCCCCGAGCGCCGACGATCTGTCCCTGGGCATTGCGAATCGGTCGATACGAGATTTCCAGGATCGCCAGCGGGCTGATCTCGACCACCGCGGAGAATTCTTCGCCGGCCAGCACGCGCCGATGGTTCTCGGCAAAGGCGGCGACATGCGGGAAGAGGTCGCAGACCGACTTGCCGACCAGCGTTTCCTGAGGGGGAACGAACCGCGCCAAGCCCTGACCTTCACAAAAGGTGAGGGTTCCCTCACGATCGATGGCCCAGTAGGCGAGTCGCGTATCCTTCAGCGCGTGCTTCACCCCCTCTTCGGCCAAGGCCCGCGCCCGCTTTTGTCGTCGACATAGGCTCGTAAGAACAAGCGAGAGGGCTACGAGGGAACCAACCCACGCGACGATCACCCACGGCAAGAGATACTCTTGAGCGGCTCCCAGTCGTGGCGTGCGGTCCGAATCGGCATGCGAGCGCGATCCCATAGCGCATCCTGCAAGCATTAGCCACGCCAGCAAGCCAAACGGCAACAGCAGGCCACGCGCTGGTGGCAGGCCGCGCACCAGTCGTCGGATCACGATTCGACCCATGATGTCATCCCCACCACCCAACGCCAGCGAAAAGCCTTCGCCAGCGTGTGTCCCATACTAGCGTAAGCTGGGCATTCTGGGAAGACGAGTTTCCCGATACTGTTCCACTGGTTGGGGGCGTCTGTTTCGCCTGTTGGATGCCGCAGAGCGGAACAAGTCAAGTTCCCCCGTTAGACAGGTCGACGATATGCAATGTAGAGAATGATGTCCTGTTCATGGCGGATGGGACAACCGGGCTATGACAGCCCCTGTCGCGTGGATTTCCTCGCGGCAGGGGCTTTTTTCATTCATCTCTGGCTTCTGGTCGTCAAGATGAATGGGGCACTCCGACCAGGAACCATTTCCTCGCCAAGGAAGGGTCGCGACCGTGAAGCTTTCCCAGAGTGTGGCCTATGCCATCCAAGCAGCGCTAAGACTAGCCGAAGAGCCAACCGCCTCGCCGATCTCGTGTTGTCAACTGGCGGCGACCGGCCGGATGCCGGAACGCTTTCTGCTCCAGATCCTCCGCGACATGACCAAACAGGGCATCCTGCATTCGACGCGTGGTGGCGGCGGAGGCTTCATGCTCGGCCGCCAGGCCGACGAGATCTCGCTCTTGGACATGATCGAAGCCGTCGACGGGCCACTCGGCGCAGCGTTGCCGGGCAAAGGCGCGTTTCCCGAGGAATCGGCCGACCGACTCCAGGAGGCGCTCAAACGCATCGCCGCGCAAGTCCGCTCGCAATTGGCCAGCATCAAACTCAGTGACCTGATGAACCGCCCAAGCCGCTCCGGCGAGCCCGCTCCGACGGCGGCCCTGCCGCCGATCGTCGGACCGCTGTTCGACTATTCTCAACCAACCGGCCTGATGGCCGGAGCGTCCCAAACCAGTAGTCTCTGAACGTCGCGGCCGCGTCCCCTTTCGCTCCGTTCCCTGGAACGCCGTCAGCCTGGCAGCCAAGTCGCTGCCGGGCTGAGGGCGTTCTTGCAGGTGCCGTGGCTCCCCAGTATGCTAAACGGCGTCCAATGCCCGTTTGTCTTCCTGGGAGTCCCGCCATGCCGATCCACGTTCCTCCCCTCTCCCGCCGTCAATTCCTCGCCGGTTCGCTGGCCGCCGGGGCTGGGTTGCTCTGGGGCGACCGACTCCAGGCCGCCACGGTGGACGCGCAGCGTTTCGCCCTGTTGGCCGACATCCACCTCTGGGAACATCGCGACCGCGAGGCGCGGAGCATCCGGCCTGCGGCGCGTTTCGTGCAGGCCCGCGACCAACTCCTCGCCCTGTCGCCCCGGCCGGCTGCCGCGATTGTCGCCGGCGACTGTGCCTTCGGCGAAGGGCATGCGGGCGATTACGCCGTGTTGGCCGAGTTGGTTCAACCGATCCGACAGGCCGGACTCCCGCTTCACTTCCTGATGGGCAACCACGATCATCGCGACAACTTCTACGCCGCGTTTCCCGAAGCCAGACCCAACGGGACCCCGCCCGTCGTCGACCGGCACGTCGCCCTGCTGGAAACTCCCGTGGCCAACTGGCTCCTGCTCGATTCGTTGGAGAAGACGAATTACGTCCCCGGCCGCTTGGGAAAGGAGCAGTTGGAGTGGCTCGCCCGAACCCTCGATGCCCACCCCGACAAGCCGGCCTTGGTCATGGCTCATCACTACCCGGACCACAAGCCCAAGACGACTGGGCTGGAAGACACGCAAGCTTTGCTTGACGTCCTGCTGCCGCGCAAACAGGCGAAGGCCTTTGTCTTTGGCCACTCCCACCGCTGGGAGCTCAGCACTCAGGACGGCCTCCATCTCGTGAATCTGCCGACGCTCGTGTGGGTCTTCGACAAGGCTCAGCCGGCCGGCTGGGTCGATGCCCGCCTGCGCCCGGACGGCATCGCCTTGACCCTGAACGCCCTCGACAAGAGCCACCCGGCCCACGGTCAGATCGTCGACTTGAAGTGGCGAAGTTGATCGCCATTCGCCCGTCCTTCGCCTTTCTCTTGGACGACTTCCTCCAGATAGGCCACCATCTCTCGTTCGAATCGCTCGACGGCGAACCGTTCTGCCTGGCGACGCGCCAGGGCGGGAGGAAACCAGTCGGCGTGGGCTTCCAGTCGGCGGATCGCCTCGCAGAGCGCATCGACCGCCTGCTCTGCAAAGAAGAGCCCCGTGCCGGGCGTGGTCTCATCGGCCGCCAACACCGTCTCCGTGACCCCGCCTTGGCCAAAGGCCACCACCGGCGTGCCGCACGCCTGGGCCTCAACCGGCACAATCCCAAAATCCTCGTTGGCCGGAAAGATCAACGCCCGGGCTCGCCGCAACTGCGCGCGGATCGCCTCGTTGCTCTGCCAGCCAAGCAACGTCACGGTCGGGCCTGCCAGACGCGCAAGGCGGCGATGCTCCGGCCCTTCGCCGATTACCACCAGCCGGCGGCGGAGCCGATTGCACGCCTCGATCGCCAGATCGATCCGTTTGTAGGGCACCAGGGCCGAGACGCACACATAATAGTCCTCGCGCGGCTCGTCGACCGGCGTGTAGAACTGCGTGTCCACCGGAGGGCAGATGATCCGGCTCGTCCGGCCATAGCTGTCAGCGATCCGCTCGGCCACCGTGCGGCTGATCGCCACGAAATGGCTGACCCGGTCGCTCGTATCGTGGTCCCACTGACGGATCCAGTCGAGCAGCAGGTTGCGGACGGCCGTCACCGGTTGGGAAACCCGGCCGGAGGCCACGAAGTAGTCGCTCCGGCGGTGCCAGGCATAACGCATCGGCGTAAAGCAATAGCAGACATGCGGCACGCCCGGCGGCGGCTTGATGCTCTTGGCCACGGCATGGCTGAAACTGAGCACCAGATCGACGTCGGCCGGGATCTCCAGCCGCTCGACCGCCGTCGGCATTAGCGGCAGCAGGTAGCGATAGTGACGCTGGACCGTGGGGATCCGCTGCAAGAAGCTGGTGGTGATCTGCATGCGTTCGATCACCGGCGAAGTGCTGCCGGGCGCGTGGAGGAGCGTGAACAGGCGCGCGTCGGGAAACCGGCGGCAAAGCACCTCCAGGCACTTTTCGCCGCCGCGCATCCCTGTCAGCCAGTCATGTACCAGGGCAATTCGCACCGCCTGCATCCTTGCACGGTTTGCCGATTCTTGCCAGAGCCCCCCGTTTGATGCTCGAAACTCAACGAGTTTGGGGTTCGAATCGTCGCACACCGGGCGTGGAGGCGTCAAGAGGAATCGCTCTTGGGGCTCCCCGGAAGTCTTGCTAGAATCGGCGTCCGGCCCGACGGGTGGGGAATGCCGTCAGGCTGCATTGCTTGCTGACCCGCTGTTTTCGCGGACACACGGAGGTCGTCCATGAAGTGGTATCTCGGCGTGGGACTTTGCCTTGGGCTCTGGAGTCTGGCCGCCACGGCGCTGGCTCAAGCACCGTATGGACAGCGTTCGGTCTACGACAGTCGTCCAGACGTCCAGCAACAGCCGATCCCGCCCGAAGTCGCCCCCCCGCAACAGCCCGTCTTCCGGCGTCGGGAAAACCTGCCGCAGCCCGGCCCGAATCCCCAACAGCCGCCGGCCCCGCCGTTCCAACTCACCCCCCAAGAACAGGCCGCGGTCGATCGTGTTCTCGACGTTTGGGAGCAGCGAAGCGCCCAGGTGAAGACGTTCGAGTGTCAATTCGCGCGGTTTGAGTACAATAAGGTGTTTGGGCCGGCCGACAAACCGATCCGCGAAGACCGGGGCGAGCTGAAATTTGCCTCTCCCGACAAGGGCCTGTTCCGCATCGATGGTCAGCAGCCCGAGCAGTGGATCTGCGACGGCAAGTCGATCTTCCAGTTCGACTATCAGAACAAGAAGATCATCGAGCACAAGCTGCCGCCGCACATGCAGGGGGCGGCGATTGCTGACGGCCCGATCCCCTTCCTGTTTGGCGCCAAGGCCCAAACGCTCAAGGAACGGTATTTCCTGAAGATCGTCACGCGCGCAGAGAACGCGAACAAGGAGGTCTGGATCCTGGCCTATCCGCGGCGTCAGCAAGAGAAGGAGAATTTCGACCACGCCCAGGTGATCCTCTCGCTGGAGACCATGCTGCCCACCGCGATCCAGTTGATTCAGGTCCCCGAGAAGAACTGGATGTCCTATGCGTTTGGGGCGCCGAGGGTCAATCCGATCGATCCGTTGAAGCGCATGGACCCGTTCAAAATGTTCAGCCACGATCCCTTCCGTCCGGTCGCCCCCGGCCGCGATTGGACTCACGTCGTCGAAGAACCGCGCCAGGCGAACAACGGGGGAAACCCGCCCCAATTGCCGCGACGGTAAAACCCATCTCTGTTGATTGCAGAATAATCGCCACGGGCACAAGTGCCGCGGCCAAACGGCGTCCCCCCCTGCGCCCCCCTCTTCATTCATCATTCATCCTTCTGCATTCATCATTTCTTCTCCCCTCCCCCCTGATTGACGGAGTCTGGACAAGTGCACTATAATTCCAGTGTACTTATAGGCCCGCTTCTTCACGGCAGATCCCCTTTCGTAGGGGAAGTCAGGCGATGTTCGTGGTTAACGGAATCAGCACGCCCAGGCGACATGGCCTGCTGGCCGGGCTAGTTGCCGGCGGGCTGATCGTCGCGTTATGTCTTGCCGGCGCGACGCTTGCTCAGGAAAAGCCCGCCAACGACGCAAAGCCGCAAGCCGCGGAACGCGGAGGGGATCACGTCAAGCGAATCGGCCGAGCCATGAAGCTCCGCCTGCCGATCACGGGCAAGACCTACCCGGCCGTGCGACGGTTTGTGCTCCGGGCCCTGGATGAGGCCAAGGCGGCCGGCACGCGCCCGGTGCTGATCTTCACGTTCGACGTCGCGCCCGACGCCCGCGACTTCGCCGCCTCCAGTGAATTCGGTGCCAGCTATCAATTGGCCGACTTCCTTTCCAGCGACAAATTGAACGATGCCACCACGGTGGCGTATATCCCCGAGTCGATCCAAGGACACGCCGTGCTCGTAGCTTTGGCCTGCGAACAGATCATCATGGGCCCGAATGCCGAGATCGGCTCGGCCGGCGTTCACGAACCGACGATTACTCCGCCCTTGCGAAGTGCCTACAAGGAGATCGCCAGCCGGCGCAAGACGATTCCCACCGAGGTGGCCCTGGGGCTGTTGGAACCGGCCCGCAAGGTTCTGGTCGTGGAAACGGATCTGAGTCGCGAGTACGTCACGCCCGAGCAGTTGGAAGAACTTCGCAAGACGCGCACGATCCAATCGAGTCGGACGCTGTTCGAGGCTGGTCAGCCGGGGCGTCTCTCGGCCGACGAAGCGTGGGGCCTCGATCTGATCAGCGCCAAGGTGGCCAATCGCCGCGGGTTGGCCCGCGTCTTGGAACTGCGCCCGGATGCGGTCGAAGAAGACCCGTCGGACGGCGGCCAGTGGCAGGCGGTCCGGGTCGACCTGAAGGGACCGATCACGGCCGAGACGGCCAGACGCGTGCAGCGGTCGATCGAAGATGCCATTCGTCGGCGTCCGGTGAACTTCATCTGCCTGTGGATCGAAAGCCCGGGCGGGTCGCCGACCGACAGTGTCGAGTTGGCCAGCTACCTGGCCTCGGATCTGGATCCCAGCAAGATTCGCACCGTGGCCTACATCCCGCGCCAGGCCTTGTCCGACGCAGCCCTGATCGCCCTGGCCTGCGACCAGGTGGTGATGGGGCCCGATGCGCTTTTGGGCGGCCCGGGCGAGCATGAGCCGTCGGAGGGCGAGATTGATCTGGTCGGCAAGGCGTTTCGCGAGGCGATCGCGCCCCGCAAGGATCGCTCCTGGTCGTTGCCCGTGGCCCTGATCGATCCAGAGCTCGAAGTGTATCGCTACACGCGTGGCGGCGCAGCGAAGTTCGCCGAATACTTCTCCGAGGACGAGCTGGCCGAACAGCCCGATCGTGGCACGTGGCAGCAAGGCCAGCGGGTCACCACGCCGGCAAAGCCGTTCCAGACCACTGGCAAAGACGCCGTCGACTACTGGCTGGCCAGTCATGTGGTCAACAGCTTCGCGGAATTCAAGGACCTTTACGGCCTGGAGAGCGATCCGCCCTCGTTGGAACCCGGTTGGACCGATGCCCTCATCGATATCCTGGCCGACGCCCGCGTGGCCGTGCTGCTGTTGATCGTCGGCTTTGTGGCCACGTATATCGAACTGCACACGCCCGGGATCGGCATCGGGGCCTTCGTCGCTACGGTCTGTTTCGCGTTGTTCTTCTGGAGTCGCTTCGGAGGGACGGCCGGCTGGCTCGAAGTGGTCCTGTTCCTTCTGGGCGTTGGCTGCCTGCTGTTGGAGGTGTTTGTGATTCCCGGGTTCGGCATCTTCGGACTCGGCGGCGGCGCATTGATCATCGCCTCGTTGGTCCTGGCCAGCCAGACGTTCGTCTTCCCGCAGAACGAGTACCAGTATGCCGAGCTGCAACGGTCCCTGTTGGTGGTCGTTGCCGCGGGCGCGGGAACGATCGCGCTGGCCGTGATGTTGAACCGCTGGCTCCCCAAGACGCCGCTTTTGGGCCAAATGGTACTGACGCCGCCGGCAGGCCAAGAGGCCGCGGAGATCAGCCGCCGCGAGGCGCTGGCCCATTATGAAACCCTGGTCGGCCAGCGCGGCCGCACGACAACCCCGCTCGTGCCCGCGGGCAAGGCGCACATCGGTGAGCAATTCGTCGATGTCATGGCCGATGGCGAGTTCATCCCCCGCGGCACGGAAGTCGTGGTCGTCGAAGTCCAAGGAAATCGGATCCTCGTACGCACGGCCGACAACAGTGTTTAGGGCCGCAACCTGACAAAGTCGAAGGGCTATGGAACTCTGGATCTGGGCAATCCTCCTGTTGGTCATCGGACTGGCCTTGGTCGTGGCCGAGGTGTTCGTCCCCTCGGCCGGGCTCATCGGCTTCCTGGCCTTCTGCACCATCACCGGCGCGGTCATCGTGGCGTTCATGGAAAACTCGACAATCGGACTGATGGTCCTGGCCATCTCGATCGTCGGGCTGCCGACCGTGATTGCCCTGGGCCTCAAGTGGTGGCCGCATACCCCGATTGGCAAACGATTCCTCCTCGACACGCCCCAGGGCGACGAGGTGCTCCCCGATGGCCCGCGGCGCCGCGCCTTGAAGGGCCTGGTAGGCAAGGTAGGACGGGCCAAGAGCAAGATGCTCCCCAGTGGGGCGGTCATGGTCGACGGCCACTCGATCGACGCGGTCAGCGAAGGAGTACCGATCGACGAGGGGCAACCGATCCAGATCGTCGCCGTCCACGGAGTCGAGGTGGTCGTGCGGCCCGTGGACGAGCAGGCCCTGCGCGAGGCGTCGCGGCCGGCCGACGACGTCCTGGCCCAGCCGATCGAATCCGTCGTTCCCGACCCCTTTGACGAACCGCCGGCTTGACATTTCCCTACCGGACGGTTAAACCGAATAGCGTTCCATCGGTTGACGCAAGTCCTTATATTTCAAAGACGCCCGGTTTAGCCCGGTCGCTTGCGACCGGAGGAGTGCATTCGCTCGCGGCTACCCCCAATCCCCCATTCTCCTCGAAGGATCGCCCGATGCCTCTGTTTGCCCAAGCTAACAACACCCAGCCGCTGATTCTTCTGGTGATCGTCGCCGCCATCATCTTCGGCATGGTGGTGATGGCTGTTTTTGCCCGGTATTTCCGGCTTTGGATCCAGTCGCAGACCACCGGGGCCGGGATCGGGATCTTTGACCTCCTGGGCATGACCTTCCGCAAGGTCAGCCCGGCGGTGATCGTGCGGAGCAAGATCATGGCCGTGCAGGCCGGCTTGGATGAGTCGGAAGGGATTACCGGCCGGGCGCTGGAGGCCCACTATCTGGCCGGCGGCAACGTGCCTCTGGTGATCCGTTCGATCATCGCCGCACGCAAGGCCAAGATCCTCCTCGACTTCAAACTGGCCACGGCCATCGACCTGGCCGGCCGCAACATCCTCGAAGCCGTGCAGACGAGCGTCTATCCCAAGGTGATCGACTGCCCGGCACGCAACACGGGCCGGCAGACGCTCGATGGCGTCGCCCGCAATGGGATCCAGTTGAAAGTCAAGGCGCGGGTCACCGTGCGGGCCAACCTCAACCAGTTGATCGGCGGGGCCACCGAGGAGACGATCATCGCCCGCGTCGGCGAAGGGATCGTCAGCGCCATCGGCTCGGCCGAGACGCACTTCGAAGTCCTGGAGCATCCGGATCGGATCTCCAAGAAAGTGCTCGATCGCAAGCTCGACTCGCAGACCGCCTTCGAAATCGTCTCGATCGACATTGCCGACATCGACGTTGGCGAGAACATCGGCGCCCGGCTGCAGGCCGACCAGGCCGAGGCCGACGTGCGCGTGGCTCGGGCCAATGCCGAAGGCCGGCGGGCGTTGGCGGTCGCGGCGGAGCAGGAGAACATCGCCGGGATCGAAGAGAATCGGGCCAAGCTGGTCGAGGCCGAGGCCGAGGTGCCCAAGGCCATTGCCCAGGCGATCCACGAGGCGAAGCTGGGAATCATGGACTACTACAAGCTGCGGAACGTCCAGGCCGACACCGACATGCGCACCTCGATCGCCCGGCTTGGCGTCGCCTCCCCAAGACAAGGAGCGCCGGCATGAACGGCCTCTGGCCGATGGCGATCAGCTTTGAGACGCTGATCGTTGTGTTGTTTGTGATCATCAGCATCGTCGGGTCGCTGGCGAACAAGTGGCGTCAGATGCAGGAGGAGGCGGCCCGGCGCAACCGTCCGCGTCCGGCCGCTCGTCCCCAAGCCCAGCGTCCCTTGGACGACGAGATCGCCGAGTTTCTCCGCACGGCCGGCGAGCGTCGTGGTGGGGCGAAGCCCGGGGCTCGGCCGAGCAGTGGTCCCGCCAGTGCCCCGCCGCGTCCGGCGGCCCCCGCGCGTCCCGCCCCGGCGGCCCGCCCCACCCAACCCCGTCCGCCCGTCGAACAGCCGCGGGAAGTCAGGCCCCTGGAGACACGGCACGGCTCGCTCGGCGAGCCGTTGACCACACGCTCGCTGGCAGCGGGAGACATCGGGCAGTTGACGACGGAGGTGCCCCAGGAGGAGGTCCGGCTCAACGAGCATCTTCGCACGGCTTTCGGCCATCAGCTTAGCACGCTCGGGCGCCAAGATATGACGGGCACGGCGGCCGCTTCGAGCGCCGGCGAGTCCCTTTCAGCGACCGCTGCCGCCGGCTTGGCCGCCCTCCTGGCCAGCGGTGAAGGCCTGCGCAATGCCATCATTCTCGGCGAGATCCTCAATCGCCCGGAACACCGCTGGGGATAACCCGTTTAGCCGCGGCACTTGTGCCGCATTGTGACACGATCACCACGACCGGGCACAAGTGCCGCGGCTAAACGGCATGACAGCCGTGTTCCTTCCCGTTCCCTCTTCGTCCGGAAACCACCATGACGCCGATTCCCACGATTGAACCTGGCAAGACCCGCATCGGCTGGATCGGCACGGGCGTGATGGGCGCGAGCATGTGTGGACACTTGCTGGCCGCCGGCTTTGCGGCGACGGTTTACAACCGGACGCGGGAAAAGGCCGAGCGGCTGGTCTCGCGTGGTGCCCGCTGGGCCGACAGTCCCAAGGCCGTCGCCGAGGTCTCCGACGTCGTCTTTGCGATCGTCGGCTACCCGGCCGATGTGCGCCGCGTGATCCTCGGCCCGGAGGGCGTGTTGGCCGGATGCCGACCGGGTAGCATCGTGGTCGACATGACCACCAGCCAGCCGTCACTGGCCGTGGAGATCGCCGAGGCGGCGGCGGAAGCCGACGTGTGGAGCCTCGATGCGCCGGTTTCCGGGGGCGACGTCGGCGCACGCGAGGCGCGTCTGTCGATTATGATCGGCGGCGACAAGGACGTGGCCGAGGCCCTTCGGCCCTGCTGGGAAGCGATGGGCAAGACGATCGTCCACCAGGGCGGGCCCGGCGCCGGCCAGCACACGAAACTCGTCAACCAGATCGTCATCGCCGGCAACATGATCGGCGTCTGCGAAGGCCTTTTATATGGCTACCGCGCGGGGCTCGATCTTTCCACGGTGATGAAGTCGATCGCCTCGGGCGCGGCGGCCAGTTGGTCATTGTCGAATCTCGGTCTACGGATCATCGACAACAACTTCGATCCCGGCTTCTTCGTCGAGCACTTCATCAAGGACATGGGGATTGCCCTGGACGAAGCAAAGCGCCTCGGCCTGGTGATGCCCGGCCTGGCCCTGGTCCATCAGCTCTATCTCTCCTTGGCTGCCCACGGCGGCGCCCGCAACGGCACCCAAGCCCTGCAACTCGCCCTGGCCGACCTGGCCGGCATCGACTGGAGAAGAAGAAATGCAGAATGATGAATGCAGAATGCAGAAGTAAAACGGTGCGAGATGAGGCTCCATTCCTCAATTCTGCATTCTTCATTTTGCATTCTGCATTTTCTTCCTAGACCGTCGCCAGCCCGCGGATGCGATCTCGCAATTGCCGCACCATCTCCTGACGCTCCTGCAAGTCGTGCTTCATCTTTTGGTTGCGGCAGTGGTGGATCTCCGTCGGCAGCTCATCCAGCTCTTGGTCGAGAAGCTGAGAAATCAACGTCCATTCGGCCTCAGACAACTTGGGTTGATCGTTCATCGCCCGTCTCCTTGAAGGGTTGAGCAACCACAGGAACTGCCCAAGGAATTATATGCAGCGCTCCTCCAAAACCGGCTATGCCGACCGAAGCCGGGCTCCCGGCCCTGGGCTGGCAGCCCTGGCGTTGGATCGGCAGTCAATGCGGGGGGAGACGAGGGAGAGTTATGCATCCCCTCCAAGGTGGTGATTGGCGACAGCCTGGCCAGTACTTTCTGCCTTATTTGACTATTTTGTCGTAGGTCGTACGTTGTTCCTGGCACCCAACTCGTCACCCCCTTGCCTCCACTTGGGTGCTTTGTTATAGTCACCTCCTGCGCTCGTTTGGGAAGCATGGGCTTCTCAGGGAAGCGGCCAATCAGAAAGACGAGTAATTTCGATTACTCACATCTGCTACGGAGACTCGTGTGGGAACCAAGAAATCTGGAAAAGGTCGGCGAAAACTCGGTCGCAAGAAACGTCGGATGCGCGCGAAGATTCGGCACCGTAAGAAGTAATCCCTCCTTCCGCCGGACGTGTGCCACTGCTCATGTGCACACGGGGCCATCTTCCGCGCTCTAGCGGCACGGCTCCTGTGGAAGCAGTGGCACATCGGTGCGTGATGCGCCCTCTTTTCTCGGCGGGGTCAGTGATTTATCGTGGTCTGTGCCCCCGCGGGGTCTGCGCTGGGGGTGCGCTTTGAACCGATAACCACTGCCTGACCCGGGGGCTTCGCCGATGGCCACTTCGCTGCCACTGATCCTGTTGTCGGGAATGGGGGCTGACGAGCGCTTGTTCGTGGCACAGAAGGCCGTCTTGCCCCAACTGACCGTGCCCGCATGGCTCCCGCCAGAGCCCGACGACACACTGGCCTCCTATGGCCAACGCATGGCCGCGGCCGTCGATCCGGGCGTGCCGTGCCTGATTGGCGGTGTTTCTCTGGGCGGTATGGTCGCGGTCGAAATGGCTCGCCATCTCGACGCCAAGGCGTGCCTGCTGATCGCCAGCGTGCGTGCACCGCGTGAGCTGCCGCGGCGGGTTCGCGTGCTCAAACCCTTGGTCTGGCTGATCCCCACCCCTCTGGCCAGCCTGCCGCCACTCGTTTCCCGGCGCGTGTTGGCCGTCGCCGGACGTTTCCTGTCCTCCTCGCGGCGTTCGCTTCTCGAACAACTGGCCGCCACCGACGGCCGGTTCTTGAAATGGGCCTCGTTAGCCATTCTCCGCTGGCGGTCGGTCGCCGGGCCCACGGTGCCGATTGTCCAGATTCACGGCGACCGCGACCGGATCTTGCCTCACGCCCTGACCCATCCCGACGTGCTGGTGGCCGGCGCCGGTCATGTCTTGCCCGTCACCCACCCGATTGCGGTCAACCAGTTTCTGCGTGACCAACTCGATCGATTCGCGGGGTAGGCTCGTTGAGCCCGGCGTGGAACGCGGCACAAGTGCCGCGGCTAAACAGCTCGGTGTCCGGGCCGGCGAGCGTCGCCACTTGTCCAATCCGGGACGATACGCCCCGGCTCCGATGTGACGCTTGACCATCCGCTATCCACCACTGACCACCCACGCCTGCGGCACGTAGCGGTCGATCGTCTCCCTCGCCAGATTGAACCAGGCGTGACACGCATCGAGAATCGCGCTGTCGGCCGTGACCACGATCTCAGGCGACTTGGAGAGCAGCGGATCGGGGTCCGGGACCAGTTCGACGGACCATCGCCAGCCCGCAGCCGCGGCTACTTCCTCCATGATCTGCTTCAGGCGGCCGCTGTTGGATACGGCACGGTCGAGATACCAGCGACACTCGGTTGGTCCGGCTTCGGCCGTCAGTCGCCCGATCAGATCCAGGGCCGGCCAGGTCTCGGCTACTTTGCGATAGCTGCCGTGCATGCTGGCCATATCGCGGTAGGTGCCATCGCGGGCACGCAGGATCACGCCGCCGGCCAGGGCCGCCTCCACGGTGGTGAGCACGTTGTAGCCGTCGAGCAACAGCGGCCGGCCCCGGAGCGCATCGCGATTGACCCGATGGGCCTCGCGCCGCGAGGCCTCGGTGTCGGAGCAGACCACGCGGGCCACGGCGACCCGCTGCCGGGCGTGGAGCTGATAGCGGTCACCGACCAGCGTCAAGGCGGAGCGCGCGGCGTAGCCTCGATTGAGCAGCCAGCATAAATCGGCCGCGGCCTGGCGCAGGGCCTCGTAGGTGTGCGGGCCAAACAACGCCAGGTCCTCGGGATGTGGGCCGCGATGCGACCGGGTATCGGGCACGCCTCACCGCCTCTCGTAGGTGCCGATCAATTGCCCTTCACCGAGCACCAGACCGTGCATCTCCTCCAGCAACTGCTTTTTCGTCAGCCCCGACTCCACCACCAGCTTCGCTTCGAGCGCATAGAGCTTGAAGTGGTAGTGGTGCGGGCCATGGCCGGGCGGCGGCATCGGGCCGCGATAGCCGACCGTCTGGCCCGTGGGCCAGGAGTTTTTTCCCTGCAACGCGCCCTCCGGATGCTTGAGCCGAACCACCTTGGGAAGCCCTTCGGGCAGCCCGGTCGCCGTGGCTGGGATCTTGTAGATGACCCAGTGAATCCACGGCTCCGCGGTCGGCGCATCCGGATCGTCGCAGATCAAGGCCAACTCCTTGGTCCCTTCCGGCAGGCTCGACCAGGACAACGGCGGCGAGAGATCCTCGCCCTCGCCGGTGTGTTTCACCGGGATCGGTTGCCCCTGGGCAAACGCGCTACTGGTCACTTCGATCTTCATTGGTTGGCCTCCGTTTTCCTTCGTCCCCGTTTCGGTGCCACACCCTGCCGCACCCATCCACGCGATGAGCGTCAGCACCAACGAAACTCGCAACAGGACGGTAGTGAAACGCATGCCTCATCCCTTCACCACGCCGAGCGGACGCAGGCGGGCGACCTTGCGGGCCAGGCCGGCCCGGTGGACCACCTCCACGACCTGACTGACGTCTTTGTAAGCCGCCGGCTGCTCCTCCGCAAGCCCTTGCCAACTGCGGCACCGGGCGATAATCCCCTGTTCGGCCAGCTCGCGGTCGATCCGTCGCCCCTTGGCCTGGCGAATCGCCTCGCTGCGGCTCATCACCCGGCCGGCCCCGTGACAGGTCGTGCCAAAGGTCTTTTCCATGCTCCCCGGCTCGCCGGCCAAGACCCAACTCTGCCGGCCCATGTCACCCGGGATGATCACCGGCTGGCCGATCGCCTGATAGCGATCGGGCAATTCGGCGTGGCCCGGCGGGAAGGCCCGGGTCGCTCCCTTGCGATGCACGCAAACCCGCTTGCGCTGGCCGTCGATCACATGGTCTTCGAGCTTGGCGATGTTGTGGGCCACGTCGTAGACCAGGTTCATCTGCATCGTTTCCCACGGGCGGCCAAAGAACTCTGAAAAGGCCTCGCGGGCTTGCCACATCAGAAGCTGCCGGTTGGCCCAGGCGTAGTTCGCCGCCGCCCGCATCGCGCCGAGATACTGCTGCCCTTCCTGGCTCTTGACCGGCGCACAGGCCAACTGCCGGTCGGGCAGGTGGATGCCGTAGCGTTCGGGCACGTTCCGCAACAGCCGCAGCGCGTCGTCGCAGACCTGGTAGCCCAGGCCACGCGATCCGGAATGGATCATCAGGCAGATTCCGCCCGGCGCAAGCCCCATCACCCGAGCCGCCTCGTCGTCGAAGATCTCGTCGACGCCTTGAACTTCGAGGAAATGGTTGCCCGAGCCGAGCGTGCCGCACTGGTCGCCTCCGCGCTCGAGCGCCCGGGGACTGACGGCCTCAGGATCGGCCTCAGGCAAACAGCCGTGGGCCTCGGTGTGCTCGACGTCGCCCGCCGTGGCCAACCCTTGCGACTCCAAGTAACGCACACCTTCGCCCATTAGCCGGCGGAGCTGCTTGGCGTCGAACAGGTACGGCCCGCCGGTTCCCACGCCGGCCGGCGTCCGCTTGAAGAGCGTCCCCATCAGGTTCTGGATCACCGGCCGCACGTCGCTTTCGTGGAGATTGGTGCGCACCAGGCGCACGCCGCAGTTGATGTCGTAGCCCACGCCGCCCGGCGAGATCACGCCGTCCTCCTCCGGATCGGTTGCGCAGACGCCGCCGATGCAGAAGCCGTAGCCCCAGTGGATGTCGGGCATCGCCAGGCTGGCCCCTTGGATGCCCGGCAAAAAGGCGACGTTGGCGACCTGCTCGGGCGCCTGGTCGGCGCGGATCTGCTGGATCAACCGGTCGTCGGCAAAGATGCGCCC
>JBDKTH010000725.1:0-2186 GCA_039680305.1 Thermoguttaceae bacterium
CAGGTGGGGCGCTCGGAAAGAAAATGTTTGCCAGTCTGGCAAATGGTTGCTGTTCTTGGGCAGGGTTACTTGGGGCCTTGGGCAGGCGGAGGCTCGGCGGCAGGCCGCTTCTCGATCACCGCCCGAATCGACGTGCGGGCTTTCAGGTAGTCGTCGTAACCGAGGAGCAAGTCGGTCACCGCCTCCAACTGCTCCAGACTGCTGCCGGGGAACAGGTCCTGCCCCATCGGCTCGCCTGTCGGCGAGAAATTGACGGGCATCGCCGTATAGGGCAGCACCGAGCGCGGATTGGCCAGCCACCGGCGCACATGCTCCGACCGGATCCGACGGCTCACCTGATCCAGGTTCGGCGCCAGGATCGTGCGGTTCTCCCCGCCGGGGCTAAAGTCGCCGATCTGGTGACACTTGGCACAATACGTGGTCCGGTCCGTCACCAGACGCAAGGCCTTGTCGAGCCGCTCGGTCTGCCTCGCGTCGAGCTTCGTCAGACTTGCGGCCCGGCTGCGTGGGTCGAGATGGTAAGGGAATTCCACCCCCGCCGTCGCGGCAAAGTAGTCGACCAATTGGCCCGCCTCGGCGGTGGACAGGTTGAACCGAGGCATGCGCAGCACGGCCGCGGGCCGGATCACCGAAGGGGCCAGCAAGTACTCGTACAGCCACGCCGGCTGAACCATCGCCCCTTCGTGGACCAGCGCCGGCGGGCCCCAACCCCACGCCTCCACCTCCGAGGCCGTTGTGCCGCTTGACCTGGCGTCGGCCAGGGCCTTGGGATACAGCAGTCGAGCGAACTCGCCGCCCCAGGGCGCACGCTTGCCAAGGAGCTGATGTTGGTAGAGCAAGAGATCGGCACCGCCCACTCGCCACACCTGGCCGTTGATCGCGGCCGGTTCCCAGAGCGTAAAGCTCACCAGTGGCAGCGGCTCCCCCTGCTGGTCTTCTTCGTCACCCTCGGCCACCAGGAGCTTGCCCTGTGCATCGACCCGCGGCATGCCGACCACTTCCGCTCGCCCCATTCCGCGGCGGTCGGTCGTGGCCGAAGCCTTCAATTCCTTCGCCGCGAATGGTGGAGTGAGGAAGGGGAAATCGTCCGTCGCCGCCGGCCCTTCGAACTTCTTGGGATCGTACTGGAACGCCCAACGTTCCATCTCCAGCGTATGGCACAGGGCGCAGCCGTACTTGTCCAGTACCTTCCGGCCCTCGACGATCGCCTGCCGGCGTCGGTCGGGCTGCGGGATGTACTTTTTCGCAGGTGGCTCGGCGACCAGCCCGAGGACAAACGTGATCACCGCCTCCCGCTGTTCGGCCGTCAGGTTGAACCGGCCCATCAGGAGCTGGCCGTTGAAACCCCGGGCTTGGGCGATCTTGTGGTCGAAGCTCCGCGGGGCCCGCAGCTTCTGCCAGATGAACCCTTCCCGTCGTTTGGCCAGCACGGCCTCTTGGAAGAAGGCCGTGTCAGGGTTGTCGGCCGGTTTATCAGCCTCCTCCTTGGCCAGGAGCTGGTGCACCTGCTCGAACGCCAACTGCGATTCCTGCTTCCGGCCCCAGTCGGACAGGGCCGGCCCGATCAACGGCGCATTCTCGAACCCGGGGATGTCGTGGCAGCCGTAGCAGCCACGCTTGCGGATCGTGCGACGGCCGACGTAGCGGAGCTTCTTCTCCCGCGTGACCGGTCCCACAAGCTCCCTCGCATCGCCTTCGGCCTGAGCTGCCTCCAATGCGGGAATCCCCTCCTGCAAATACTTTCTCGCGACGTCTTTGGGATAGGTCTTCGTCAGATGCAGCAAGGCCAACTCGTCGAGATCGGCCTCGATCAAGGGCGGATACTTCTTCGGTTGCCACTCGTGCGACGACAGCAAGTAGGCCGCCAGATCCGCCGCCGGGTCGGTCATCGAAGCCGCCGGCTCAAGCTGTGGATTCGGCATGAACGTTCGCGGCGAGTGACTCACCGGATCACGCAACCAACGGACTAGCCACGTCGCGCCCGCTGGCGTATTGAATTTCGCGCCGAGGTTCGACAGGTCCGGCCCCTGCGCCGCCTGCCCCTCGGGGAAGTCCTTGTGCTTGTGACAGGCCAGGCAGCCGCGAAGCTCGAACAGTCTCTTGCCACGTTCGATCGACGGCGGTTCCGTCACGCCTACCGGTTCACTCGCTCCGGCGATCGGCTGGCTGACTGCCAGGAGGTAGAC
>JBDKTH010000028.1:0-6818 GCA_039680305.1 Thermoguttaceae bacterium
AATCGGCCACGACGGAATTGGCAATGTACGTCTTGACCAACCCCGAGCGAATCTCGTCTACGGCTAACGGCGCTCCTTTGACCCAACGGACCAGGGTGAATTGTTCGCTGGAACAGCCATCGGAAATCAACACGATGACATTCTTGGCCTTGGGCTGCTCGGCCGCCCCAACGCTGCTGGCGGCCAGGCCAAGGAGGAGGATCGCCGCGAAGTGGAAGACCGTCCGCACACGTCGCATCATGGAAGTCTCCTTGGATCTCAACGGATCTTGCGCTCTAGGAAGTGGATTTGCTTTGACTCTGCAGGAAACAACGGCGGGGGAATACGGCAGGTTTTACAAGCTCGGTCTCGCCCAGAGCATATGGGGCTCGTCGAGACGGCTCAGCGTATTATAAGATCAGCGGTCGGCAGACAACCAAGGAAATCCGCCGGGCGCGCATCGGCCATCAACGAAATAGTCTACCATGGCCACTCTGGCAGAGCGACAGTCGCCGCCCCCCACTACCGGCGGTTCCGCTCCTTCTACCTTCCCCTTGCCCCCCAAAACCAGCTATAATGCCGACGAATGATCCTCCAGCGAAACCTCGTGACTCATGGGAGGCGGAAGATGCGTGGCAGGCGTTGCCTGAAGTGGTGGAAGCTCATGGGCGTGGCGCTATTCGCCGTGGGACTGGTGTCAACCAGCACCCGTGCCCCGGCCGCGGAACCGGACAGCCAGTTCCCCCAGACGATCCGCGTCTCCAAGACCTTCGACGGTCAGCCGTTTGAGTATCGGATCCTCGACCGCACGGAGAAGACCGGCTGTGTTGTCTACCGCCTGCGTTATCCCTCGCCGCGGGTCACGGCGGTCCCTCAGAACAACACGATCCCGGCCGAATACTACGTGCCCAGCGGCTTGAAGCCGGACGACCCCAAGCGGCCGGCGGTGATCTGCCTGCACATTCTCGATGGCAACATCGAGTTGGTCCGCCTGACATGTTCCGTGTTGGCCTCGCATGGCATCCCGTCGATTCTGTTCCTGTTGCCCTATTACGGCGAACGGAGCCTGCCCGAAGGGCCCGAGGCGATGGCCAAGAATCCCCGGCTCTTCCTGAGCGGCGTGGACCAGGCGCTGTACGACGTCAAGCGGACGGTCGACGTCCTGGCCTCGCGTCCGGAAGTCGCCCCCGAGCACATCGGGATTACGGGGATCAGTCTGGGAGGCATTGTGGCGGCCAGCGCCGCGCGTCTGGATCCGCGCATCTCCCGGGCCGTGTTGATCCTTGCGGGCGGCGACCTGCCCACGATCATCCATCACGCCCGCGAGACCCGAGAGCTCAGCCAGTTGATCAACCGCCTGCCTGCCGAGCAAAAGGCCGAGGTCGAGGCGGCGATCGACCTCGTCGATCCGCTCCGCGATGCCCGGCATCTCCGCGATCGGGCCGTGCAAGGCAAGGTGCTCATGGTCAACGCGGCGGAAGACGAGGTGATTCCCCCGGCCTGTACCCGCAAACTGGCCGACGCCCTGGGAATCGCCAATCGCGTGGTCTGGCTCAATGGCCTGGGGCACTACACGGCCATGGCCGAATTGCCGCGGATCATGCAGATGACCGCCGAGTTCTTCGCCAAGGATCTTCCCGACGGCCTCAAAGAACCCCCGGTGCCCACCGGCCAGCGCACGCCACTTCAGACCGTGGTTTCCGTGGTCCAGCAGGCCACGGCCTTTCTCACGTCCGAGCCGGCCGACGGTCGCTGCCACGTCGCCGATCTCGACGTGACGGTCACTCCCAAGGGCGAGCGGACCTACGAGGGACATCTCCTCTTGATCCGCGGGTCCACGTATCGTTTCAAGCTCCAGTGCAAACTGCCCATGCTCGGCGAATTGGCCGTAGGGCAGGGGAGCTATCCCTGGATGGCCTCGCTGAAAAAGACGTTGTTCAAGGGGACCCAAGGCAAGACCGACAAGCCGGGCGATCCCCTGGCGTATGCCGACGCCAGGTACCTGACGCGACTCCGGATGCTCGGCGGCGTCGTCTCCGGCCTGGCCATGGCCCCCGATCTGCTCGACCAACTGGCGACCCTCACCCCGGAAACCACGCCCGACGGACGCAAGCGGATCCGCATCGATCGGAAGAAGACAAGCCAGGGCACCCTGCTTCTGTCGCTTAAGGACGACCAGGCGACCCCCGACACGATCGCCTTTGACATTGCCGGCGTCCAAGGGACGATCACCGCCCGCAGCTGGCAGACCAACACGATCGCCCACGCCGCCATGTTCGAGCCGCCCGACCGCTCGGCCGACAAGGAGGTCGACCGCGACGTCCTCTACCGGATCTTCTCGGCCATGTTCAACTTCGCGATGGAAAACGCCCTATGAAACGCCGCCTGATCGCCTGCTCGCTTCTCCTCGCGGGACTTCTCGCTTCCACGGCCTGGTCCGCGGACAACAGCACGCCGCGTGTCGTCGCCCGCGATCCGGCCGGCCACGGGCTGCTCTGCCAACTGGGGCCGAAGGCCGTCCTGCTGGTGGCCGGCACGCCCGAGCAGATGGGCGAGGCCCACGGCCATCTCCTGCGCAGGCACGCCCGCAAACTGACCGAACGCGTGATCTACATGGTCGGCGCGGCCGAGAGCATCCACTCGGGCGATTGGTTTCTCGATCGGATGGCCGAGATCCACCGCCGCACCGTGCCGCACATTCCTCCGCGCTTTCTCGCCGAGTGCGATGCCCTTTCGAAAGCCGCCGGGCTGACCGAGCAGGAAGGCCGCTATGCGAACCTCTTCCCCGAGCGGTTCCACTGCAGCGGCGTGGCCGTGCGTGGCAAGGCGACGGCCGACGGGCGCGTGCTCCACGCCCGGGTGCTCGACTACATGCGCGACATCAACCTCCAGGATTCGGCCGTGGTCACGGTCTTCATGCCCAATGGCTACCACGCCTGGATGAGCCTCGGCTACGCCGGGTTCATCGGCACGGTGACGGCAATGAACGAGCGCGGCCTGGCCGTCGGCGAGATGGGCGGGCGCGGCGAGGGCGACTGGGACGGCCTGCCGATGAGCCTCCTGTTGCGCGAGATCATGGAGCGGGCCTCGACCGTAGACGAAGCCCTGCAGATCGTCCGCGCCGCGCCCCGAACCTGCGAGTATTACTACGTGATCAGCGACAAATCCCGGGCGATGGTCGGCGTGCGGGCCACGCCCAAGGAGTTGCTGGTGCTCCAGCCCGGCCAGCAGCATCCCCTGCTCCCCTTTGTGCCGGATGACACGGTGCTCATTTCCGGGGCAGACCGCGCCAAGGTGCTTAGCGAGCGGATTCAACAACGCTATGGAAAGATTGACGTCGCCGCGATGATCGAGATGATCAAACGGCCCGTATCGATGGCCTCGAATCTCCACGACGCCATCTTCTCCCCGGAGACGCTCGACATGTGGTTTGCCGACGCCGGCCGTCACACCCCCGCCTGCGATGAACCCTACGCCCACTGCAACCTCGGCGATCTTCTCCGCTTCTATCGTGAGGCGAGCCGTCCGGAGAAGTAACGATTGGATCGCGAAGCGTCCAAGATGACATCAGGAATCCTGCAGCCTGGGCGTCCCGGCAAGGCATCCTGCCTTGGCCGGCCGTGGGTGCCGCAACTGGGACAGTAGAAAGGCGGGACGGGGCCCTGATTCTTGTGGGAAATCACGGTCCCGTCCCATCCAGAGCCCGCCGAGAAACCCTAATCCTTCAGCTCGAAGGTGAAGTCGTTCTTCGCCCCTTTGTCGATCTTGGCGGTCAATCCTGAGGTCGCCGGATTCTTGTACTTTGCCGGCAGCAGGTCTTGGGCCGCGGCGGTCTGGCCGCCGGCCACGGAGGCTGCGGCGCCCCCCTCCTGCGACGAGCCGGCCGGGGCAGCGGTGTTCGGTGCGACTTTCGTGACGATCACCTTGTACGAGCCGGGGATCGCGCCGTCGCCCGAGCCGGCCGTATTCAGCGTAAAGCGGCCGGAAGCATCGGTCGTCGCGGCCGCCGCGCGGCCGGAACCATCGGGCAGAAACGCCACCTGCGCGCCCTCCACCGGAGCCCCTTTGTAGGTGACGGTGCCACTCGCCTTCACCGTCCCAATGTCCGGGCCGCCACCGCTGCAACCGAGCGCGAGCGTGGCCAACATCATCAACGCAAACAGGCCGATTCGATTCATTCGATTTCCTCCCGCAAACGATGTAAAGCCTGGAACCGAGCTAATTCGGCAACGTCTTCGATTCACCGCCAGCTTTGGTGCCCATGGCGCCCCAAATGCCGTAGGGGCTTTCGCCCGACTTGCCCGTCATCTCTATCGCGGACTGGTTGCCCGTGTCGATCGTCTCACTGATGAACCGTACCGAACCGTCAACCATCGCGGCGACCACACCGCCCGGATGATAGCTGCTCGGCGGGAAGGGACCTTCCGACCCCTCGGCCAGATTGTGGCTGCAGTTCGGGCCGTTTGGCGGCAGGATCGTATTGAATCCCGTGTCAATCAACAATCCGCACGCCCACGATTTGCCTCGCATGTCCAGATGGGAGGCTGGCTGGGTGCCGACCAGCGTCCCGTTCGGCCCGAGGGCCCCCATGCACACGACAGGCGGCTGAGTCCGCACGTCAAGCGTCACATAGGCTCCCTTGACTCGCATCGGCGCGCTATACACGGCCGCTTCGCTGAAGGCCAGCGTGTTGCTGGTGCCGTCGGTGATCTGGGCGAAGCCGATCGCGGAGCGTTGGCCAAACACTCCGCGAGGATTACTCGTCAACTTCATCCCGTCGCCCCAGTTGAGCATGTAACTGCAGAAGGCCAGGCCAGTGGTCGGCTTGCTCGCCACCGCCGGGTCCGACGGGCACATGAGCCCGGGGATCTGGGTGCACCAGGGGGTATAGGCCGAAGTCAAGGGGTGGCCGCCCCTCGGGTTCCAACCGTCGTACGAACTCTTGATCGTGTTGTAAAGCGCCTGCTGTTCGTAAAACGGCAGCATCATGGCCCAGGCACTGAGCTGACCGTCGTTGGAACCGGGTTTCACGCTCGCCAACGTCCAACCGGCCGGAATCTGCGTTCCGGCACAAGCGGGCGGGAAGGCCTTGAACGTGTCGGCGTAGTTGTGCAGGGCAATTCCGAGATCCTACAGATTGTTCGTGCACTGCGATCGACGGGCCGCCTCGCGGGCAGCCTGCACGGCGGGCAACAACAAAGCGATCAAAATCCCAATGATAGCGATCACCACCAGCAGCTCGACGAGCGTAAAGCCGCGTCGGCTTCGAAACGAACGATAGGACATAGTACAAGAACTCCTTGATCGAAAAACGATTAACGCCCCACGATGGGCCGTCCAACTCGCAAGCTTCTTCCCTCCGCAGTTCCCTTCATGAGTGATAAGAGACACCCTCGGCCTCTGGCGATGCTTCTGAGAACGGCCAGTCCTTCAACTCGAACGTAAACTCGTTCTTCGCGTCCTTGGTGATCCAGGGACGCGTCACCCTGAAGAGCCTGCAAGTCGAGCATGCCCACACGCCGGGCTAAGGCAGCGTCTTCGTCTCGCCGCCGTCCCGGGTGCCTATCGCGCCCCAGAGCCCGTAGGGGCTCGGGCCCGACTTGCCCGTCATCTCCGGCTGGGTCAGGTCGCCCGTCTCGATCGTCTCACTGATAAACCGGCACGAGCCATCGACCATCGTCGCGACCACGCCGCCCGGATGATAGCTGCTCGGCGGGAACGGCCCTTCCGACCACTCGCCCCGATCGTGGCTGCAGGTCGGCGCGTTCGGCGGCAGAATCGTGTTAAAGCCCGTGTCGATCATGTACCCGGCCGCCCACGATTTGCCACGCATGTCCTCATGGGAACTCGGCTTCGTGCCGACCAGCATCCCGTTGGCCCCCAGGGCCGCCATGCACGAGATGGGCGTGGTCCGCGCATCGAGCGTTACATACGCCCCTTTGAGCTTCATCGACGCGCTATACACGGCCGCTTCGCTGAAGGCCAGCGTGTTGCTGGTACCGTCGGTGATGCTGGCAAAGGTAATTTTCGAGAACGTGCCGAACGGCCCGCGAGGGTTCGACGTCGACCTCATCCCGTCGCCCCAGTTAAGCATATAGTTGGTGTAGGCCAAGCCGCCGGTCGACTTGGTGGCAACGGCGGGGTCCGATGGGCACATGAGCGCGGGAATCTGAGTGCGCCACGGGGGATAGCTCGCGGTTAACGTGTGTCCACCCCACGGGTTCCAGCCGCTGTACGAACTCTTGATCGTATTGTAGAGCGCTTGCTGCTCGTAGAACGGCAGCATCATCGCCCAGGCGCTGAGCCCGCCATCGTCGGACCCAGGAGCCACGCTCGCCAGAGTCCAACCGGCCGGAATCTGCGTTCCGGCGCGGCCGGGCGGCAAGGCCTTGAACGCGTCGGCATAGTTGTGCAGGGCAATTCCGAGTTGCTTCAGATTGTTCGTGCACTGCGATCGCCGGGCAGCCTCGCGGGCAGCCTGCACGGCGGGCAACAACAGGGCGATCAAAATCCCAATGATAGCGATCACCACCAGCAACTCGACGAGCGTAAAGCCGCGTCGGCTTCGAAGCGAATGACAAAACATGCGAGAGCTCCTTGATCGAGAGACGTTCTACGACCGTCAACCGGCCGGCCAACACGTAGCCTCTCCTCTCCGCCGTCTGCCCCGTAAGTGCCGAGATACATCCGCGGCCTAGCTCCATGTGTCCCGAAAGCTAAGCCGTTCCGGCGCACCGGCCTTAGCATACTTCGTTGCTGAAAGATTGTGAAGCAATTGGCAGCGAAAACACAAAACCCCTCCAATAAGGGAGAGCGAAATTATCGAGCCTCGGATGGTC
>JBDKTH010001217.1:0-2945 GCA_039680305.1 Thermoguttaceae bacterium
TAGCCGTCGAACACCTGGGTGTATGGCTCGGCGTTGCACTCAGTGGTCAGCATCCGGTCCTTAGGCATGGCCTGGCGGATCTTGCCGACCAGTTGCCAATAGCCTTCGGTCCACCAGTGGCCACCGCCCAACGGATGGCCATGCGTGCGGTCCATGCACAGCTGGGGCTTGGCCGCCGCCACCTGGTCCATGTAGACCGCCTTCACGCCGCACTCGTTGAACAGACGCAGGACGATTTCCCGCTGTTTGTCTTGCCAGAGCCTGGTCGTCGGGCACATCGCGGCCAGTTCCACTTTGCTGCCGTCCGACTCCTTGCTGGAGTACGATTCGAGATACGGCTTTCCCTGGTCATCCTTCGTGGCCGCTGGACGAGCGACCTTGGTGAACTCAAAATCGTCCTTCCCCTTGTCGTGAATGTCCCACAGGCGCCCGTTGATGTAGGGCATCACAAAGACGTTGTGGGCCTGCAGGTCGCGCACGGCCTCGGCAAAGCCGTCCTTGGTGGGGAAGTAGTGGGGATAGTCGTTGTCAAACGGGATCTGGTGCCAGGAGTACCAGTGGAACCCGACCGGCACGCCGAGGAACGCGGCGAACTGCTTGACCGCCTCGGCGCACTCGCGCGGCGATCCGCCCGTCTGCGCCCAGGCCGAAAGCTCGCGCATCCAGGCCGGGGTGTCTTCACGCCCGTTCGGCCCAAGCTTGGGATACCAGCGGGCTTCCTTGCGCACCCAATCGCGATAAATCACCGACGCGTCGAACCAGTCGCCGCGCAGAAGCTGCCAGACGACCTGGCCCGACAACTCGAACCGGTTGCCGGGGACGCCCATGTCGACCGCCGGATTCTCGATCGCCAGCGTCACGGCCTGGTCGGCCGGCCGGCCCTGGACGCGAATTTCCTTGGTGCTGCCCCATGGATCATGGGCGGCCACGTAGAGTCCGGTCTTGCGGTCTTTGTCGTAGGCGGCCATGTACTGCATGCTGGTCCAGCCGCCCGGATAGGTGCCGCCGAAGCGGAACGCCTTCTGCCACGCGCCCTGTTGGACGTGTCCGGCGGCCTGGGGATAGAACACGCTAGCCTCGGGGCCCAGGTCGGCCACCGCGACTTGCGGGAACACGACCTGCCACACGCTCCAGGGAGCGGCGGCGCCGTCCACCTTGAGCTGCCAGCGCAGGGCACTGGCCGCAGCATCGATCGCGGCCTGGGCGGTCACCTTCAGGCTTCCCAAGCGGGCATCGGTCGGCTGCTGCCATTGGATCGTCAGACCCTGGCCGGCCCGCGCAACTTCACACTGTCGCCAGCCCTGGTCCGCCTGAATTTGCACCAACTCCTTGGTCTCAGCGTTGCGAAGCGTCAGAGAAAACAGCGGCAGGACCTTGGGGGCCAGCAGTTGCCGGTCGGTGACGAGATCGGCCAGGTTGACCAGACGCACGCCCTCGGCGGTCCGCTGGACGATCAGGCCCAGTTCGCCGGCGGCCACCGCGGTCCAGCCGGCGGGCAGTTGACCGTCGGCGGTCTGCGTGGCTTCGTCCAGGCGGCCTTGGGCTTCGAGCTGGGAGGCCAGGCTGCTGCGCCACCAGGTCTGTTGTGTGCGAGGCTCCTTTCGCGCCGCTTCGATCTTCGCGTGAACCGTCTCCGTGGTGATCGTAACGCGGGCCCGGCTGGACACCTGGGCGACCGCCGCTTGAATGGCCGAGACTGGTTCTTTCTCGCTCGCCATCCAGAGCCAGGTCGAGGCTTCTCGCTCGGTCTGATTCCAACCCTGCCAGGCCGCATCGCCGTGGGCTTGCAGGTAGGTGCCCGGTCCACCGTCGTACAAGAGGGCCTGGCCGCACTGAAGCATGGCGATGGCATTGGGGCCGTCCAGGATCGCGCCCCATTGCGGGAAGTGATAGCTCTTCTTCGAACCGGTGAACTCACCCCGTTCGATCGGCTCGCCGCCGACATAGCGTGGGAATGCCTCGCGCGGATAGTCCAACTCGAGGAAATGAATCTCCGACCAGGAGAACGGCTCCCGCTGGGCCATGCTCGCCCGGACCAGAACCAACGGGCGATCGGCCAGATAGATCCAATCGTAGACCGCCGTGGGCTGCGAGGCGGGCGCCTTGCCATTGGCTTGCACGTAGCGGGCTCGCACCCGGACAGCCGTGCACAGCGGCCCCTGGGCAACGCGTTCGACCTTGGCCTCCCGATCCGCTCCGAGGTTGTAGCCGCCCTGTTCACGGTGATGGAGGCGGTCACGCCAGGCCATGCTGTCGAACACCTTGCCCGTATCGGTGAACGTGATCTTCGTGGGGAAGCCGCCCTGCCGCTTCGGATCGTGCTGCAAGGTGAACTGGCGTGTGGTCACCTGGCCGTCCCAAGGTTGGCCTTTGGTCTGACAGCCGGAGGTGAACTTCAGTTGCAGACGGCCATCGCTCCCCTGCGGCAGACGCATCACCAAGGTCCCCGCGATCCGCGATTGGGGATCGAAGTCGGCATCCGGCACCAGTTGCAGCGGGACCCGCTTGCCGTCGGTTGTGGAAGCGTAGACTCCATCGGCGGCCATGTTGGCGATCTGACAGGCACGTACCGCGGGCGTCAGATCGACGTGGGCCACCACCAGTCCGTCGGCGGGCACTTGCTCAACGAGGAGCAGGACGTTGTCGGCCTGGGCCGGGGACGCGAGGAGGGAAGCGAGAAGCAGGGTGAGTGCAGCAAGACAGTGTCGCATGGCAGGCTCCACGGTGTCGGTTAGGTGTCTCTGCAAGGATACCATCCCGACAGCCCCCCGGGAATACGTGAGGTGGAGAACTGGCGGCCGCAACGGAGTCAGGCCGTAGGCAAAGGGCACTGCACGGGTTCGGGGTCGGGGGTGAGAGTCGGGATTGAGGGTTCAGGATTCAGGGTTCAGGGTTCGGGGTTCAAGGTTCAGGATTTCCAGGCAAATCTCACCTCAGCCCTCAGC
>JBDKTH010000836.1:0-2348 GCA_039680305.1 Thermoguttaceae bacterium
GATGGACCGCCTCGCCGGCGAGCGACTCCGCGAACTCCAGGAAGCCGGCCTGGCCGACGACACGATCGTCTTCTATTACGGCGACCACGGCCCCGGCATGCCCCGCTGCAAACGATGGCCATACAACTCCGGGCTCCGGGTGCCGCTGATCGTCGTGATCCCCGCCAAGTACAAGCACCTGGCGCCGCCCGACTACGCGCCCGGCGCAAAGAGCGAGCGATTGGTGAGCTTCGTCGATCTGGCCCCCACGCTCATGAGCCTCGTGGGCGTCAAGCCGCCCGACTACCTGCAAGGGCACGCGTTCTTGGGCCCCCACGCTGCGGCGCCGCAGCCCTACGTCTACGGTTTCCGCGGACGCATGGACGAGCGCTATGATCTGGTCCGCTCCGTCCGCGACCAGCGCTACGTCTACATCCGCAACTACATGCCGCACAAGATCTACGGCCAGTACATCAACTACCTGTTCCAGATGCCTACAGTCCAAGTCTGGAAACAGCTTTACGACGAAGACAAGCTCTCCACGGTCCAGCAGAATTTCTGGAAGACGAAGCCGGCCGAGGAGCTCTACGACCTGGCCAAGGATCCGGACGAGGTCCAGAACCTGGCCGATTCGCCCGCCCATCAGGCGATCCTCCACCGGCTGCGTGAGGCCCAGCGTCAGTGGGTCCTCACGATCCGCGACGTCGGCTTCCTGCCCGAGGCCGAGATCCACAGCCGCTCCGCCGGTTCGACGCCCTACGACCTGGGGCACGCCCCGGGCCGCTATCCTTTGGAGCGAATCCTATCGATCGCCGACCAGGCGTCGTCGCTCAAGCCAGAGGCATTGCCCGCGCTCAAGAAGGCGTTTCAAGACGCCGACAGCGCCGTGCGTTACTGGGCGGCCCTGGGGATCCTGATGCGTGGTCCCGGCGGCGTGGCAGCCGCCCGCGACCAGTTGCGGCAGGCGCTCCGCGACCCGGCGCCGAGCGTGCGGATCGCGGCCGCGGAAGCCCTCGGCCGTTACGGGTGCGACGCCGACACGCGAGAGTCCCTGGCCGTGCTGCTGGAACTGGCCCCGCAGGCCACCAACGGCCCCTACGTCTCGCTCCAAGCCCTCAATGCGATTGACGAGCTGGACCAAAAAGCCGCCTCCGGCCTCGCGATCCTTCGCGACGCCACCAAGACCGACTGGTCGATCGAGCCTCGCATGCGAGGCTACGCCCCGCGGCTCTTGGAGAAACTGCTCGGCGATCTGAAGCAATGAGAATCAGGCGGCCGCCAAAGACAGCCCTCTCAGAAACAGGATCGGGGGGGTGACGGAAACTGCCCAAGGCCTCCTCTGGCTGGGGGAATGATCCTGCAAACCGCCTCCGCAGCCGGCCGGCACTCCGCGGATCGCCCCCAGGTTAAGGGAGGGAATTGTGGAAAGCCTCACGTGGTCTGATGCACATTTTGCGTCGCGGCGCACATTCGTAAGTTGTCGCTACCAAGATAGTTACATTTACGCGAAAAGACGCAAGTGAACTAACACGAAAGTGGGGAGGTGTTGCACAATTCAAGGGTGACTACGTATTCCAGTTTGGCACGTACCACCTAAGTCTACCTCCCCTCGCATGGTTTCCGTGTTCCGAAAGTCCATGTCCCGTGCTCCGCAAGGAGCACGAGCCATGCGCGCAGCCGCCAAGCGGCGCTTGGGTCGGGCCTGGCGGCCGTACGCTGAAGCGCGAGGGCAAGTTGTCGAAAGCGTCAATTGTCAAAGATCCAAGCGGCTTGCCTTCTTGGGCTGCCAGGAATCAGCCTAGCACAACGGCTGGCCCAATTTCAACACGATTTGGCGAGGCGGAATGAAGAAGGACGAAAAACGAAGGACTAATGGCGATGAGCAGCAGAAAGGGGGCCACTGGGCGTGCCGCCAGCGCTTTTGCGGGCGAGACCACTCGATCAAGCATCGGCTCCTCTGGCACCATCGAACGCAACGAGCTTGCAGCCGACCTCGGCTCGTGGCCGATTGTGAAGCCTCGCCGATCGAGGAGGTTCTCGGGAGAGGCAAGGTGCAAGCCCGTTTCGCAGAAGCACTGGAGGCACGCCCGTGGCCCCCGGCGTTGATATGCGGATCCGCACAATACGATGCCTGGGGTTGGCTGGCGCAATCGCAAGTGCTTGACGAGTCGGGGGGTATTGATGAAAATGCTCTTCGTTACCTAGCGTGTTATGCTGCCAGAATCGCCGCGATAGTCCTATTACGAAGGCGCAGCGCATTAGCATGTTCGTCGAAAGCAAGGGCCCACGTTGACGCCAGACGACAACCAAAATCCGTACTTACCGCCGCAATGTGACGTGGGTCGGCGGGAATCGACTTGGTCAAGACT
>JBDKTH010001359.1:0-4992 GCA_039680305.1 Thermoguttaceae bacterium
CACTGCATTGCCATGGATCTGGCGGGCCTCGCAAGCTCGGCACCGCCCTACTTGGCTAGCGATCTCGTCCGTCAGAATCCGTCAAAAGATGACTCAACTTCCGGCCGGTCGTGTTCAGGGGGTACTCGGCCAACTCGGCGGGACGGAGCCAACGCATTTCTACGCCGTCGTGGGTCTTGTCGGCGCCGGAAACGTAAGCGGCCTCATGGCAATCGAGGGTGATCCGGAACCGGGTCACACCGTGCTTGAGGGTTGCTAGACGTTGACCCGGCTGGATGGTCACGCCGGTCTGCTGCTGGACCAGGGCGATCAGCTCGTCGCGAAGCGCGGCCTCGTGTTCCGCGTGGACCTCGAACCGCGGGAAGTCCCACAGGCCGGCCCAGCGGCCGCCATCGGGACGTCGCACCAGCAGGACCCGACCGCGGCGGCGCACGATCAGGGCCACCTCGTGCCGGTCCTCGGACACCGGTTTCGGCTTCGGCGCCGGGATGGAGGTCTGAAGGCCTTCGGCCCGGGCGTGGCAGAGCGAGGCCACCGGACAAGCGTCGCACAAGGGTCCGCGGACCAGGCAGACCGTGCTGCCCAGCTCCATCAGGGCCTGGTTGAACGCGCCCGCGTGCCGTTGCGGCAACTCGGCCTCGGCCATGGCCCATAGGAGCCGTTGGCACGCGGTCGAGGTGGGCTGGCCGCGATAGGCGAGCAAGCGGCTGAACAAGCGCAAGGTGTTCGCTTCGAGGATCGGCTGCCGGGCGTCGAAGGCGATCGAGAGGATCGCGCCGGCCGTGTAACGACCAATCCCTGGCAGGCGCCGAACCACTTCCGGATCGCGTGGGAAGACCCCGCCATGCTCGCTGGCCAGGAGCTTGGCGGCCTGGTGAAGTTGCCGGGCGCGGCGGTAATAGCCCAAGCCTTCCCAGAGCCGGAGCACCTCGTGCTCCTCGGTGGCGGCAAGGGCCGCAATCGTGGGAAAGCGGCCGAGAAACCGCTCGAAATAGGGACGCACCGTCGCCACCTGGGTCTGCTGCAGCATGATCTCGCTGATCCAGATGGCATACGGGTCGCGGTTGCGCCGCCAGGGCAGGTCGCGCGCGTGGTCCGCATACCAGGCCTGCAATCGTCGGCGAAACGCCTGACGCCAGGGGGAATCCGGCAGGGGAACGGGGAAGTCGTCGGGACCGAAACGAGCCGTCATGGGGAAGCAAGGGGGGCAGGGAGGAGGCATCTGTCTTGCACCATAGCACGCCGCACTCCGGCTGTCACGGCTCACCCCGGGGGGGCCGAAGGCGCCCGATCCCCTTTTTTCCTGCGACGCGATATGATGAGGTTGTTGTCAGGAATCATCCCAACCAAGGGTGCCGTCATGGCCGCCAAGCGGAAACCGACCCCCAAGCCTCACTCCTCTCGACCCCCGCGGCGCGATCCGCCGGGACCGACCAAGGCGCCTGACGCCATCGGCCTGTGCCGGGTGCCGGGCAAAGACGTCTTCGAACTGGTGTTTCCCCGGTGCGTACGTGACCGCCAGGACGACCTGGAAGAAGTCCGGGCGATGCTCGACGCCGGCGAGATCGACGTCGCCGTCGACGAACTGCGATGGCTCTTGGTCGGGTGCAATGTCCTGTTGGAAGCCCACAAGCTCCTGGGCGAGGTGGCCCTCGGCGAGGACGACCTGATCCTGGCCCGCAATCATTTTGGGTTTGCCTACGAGATGGGCCTGGAGGCCTTGGGGCCGAAGTTCTCCGGAACGCTTCCCTACACGCGCAAGGCCAACCAGCTCTTTTTCGAGGCGGGCAAGGGACTGGCCTGGAGTCTGAAACAGCTGGGCGAGCCGAAGCTGGCCAAAGAAGTCGCCGATCAACTCCTGGCCCTCGATCCAACCGACCCGCTTGGACTCAAGGCGATGCTCCAGGAACGCGGGCCACACCGGTAGTTAGGGGCGACCAAGAAATAACACTCGCGTTTGACCTACTGGGAAAAGAGAATCCGCGGGCCGTGGGTGGTTGGGGCCCTTGGGAATGGTTGGCGGATTCTCTTTTCCCTCATCGAACGGAGGTATGGTTTTTCCCACGGCGCAGTGGTTCCTGGAGGAGAATGGAGGAACTGCCGGATGCGTCTACGGGAGCGTTTCGATTTGCGCGAAACAGTTCCTCCATTGGTAGGTCAAACGCGAGTGTTATTTCTTGGTCGCCCCTTTACGGCAGCGGCACGTCCTTGATCTCGTAGGGGATCTCCGTGGTGAGGATCACCCCGGGCGTCTTGTAGAGCAGCGTGAACCCTTGGAGCGATTCGACGCTGAACAGGTAGGCGAGCCCGACTTCGTTCTCCGTCTGCCGCGTGGTTTCGTAGCTGCCCCAGGTGATCGATTTGCCATCGGGGCCCTGGAGAGACACTTCGTTGTCGAAGATCCAGTTGCGATGCGACTGGAGGGCCTGGCCGGCATCGTCAAAGCGGACGCGGACGCGGACTTCCCAGACCTCGTTGTTCTTGCGTGCGCCTTCGAGCAGCACCGTCACCCCGGCGATGCGCTGTTCCACCTCCTTGGCCTGTTCCAGGTCTTTGAAGCGGAACGTCTCGATCTTGCCGGGCAACAGGGCGGTCATGGCTCCCTTGAGCCGGGCGATCTGCTTGACCGAGCGCGGCGGCAGGACCAAGGGGATGCGCAACTCGCTGGCCATGGCGTCGGCCGTCACCGGGACCTCCAATTCCGCCAGCTGACCATCGACGGTCAGGCGGTTGCCGTTCTCGTCAACGGCCTCGATGCGGTCCATGGGCAAGAGGAGACTGATCGGCGAGAGCTTGGGTTCCCAGGCCACTTCCAGGGTCAGGTTGAGCGACTGCTGCGTCGGGGCACGCAGATTGCGGACGGCTTCGATCTGGGACGGCTCGAAGCGGAACGGTCCCTGGTAGCAGGCGCGGCCGACGCGTGGGACAAGCCCCTCGACGCGTGGCCGCAGGGTCACCGCTTTTTCCGGGCCGTAGTTGTAAACGGTCAGGTTGGCCTGATCGGCCACTTGATCCAAGGCCTGCCAGAAGGGCGTCTGGTCCAAGGCCACCTCCAGCGTCAGGTCGAGAGCGCGAGGGTTAAAACCCTGCATTCCCACGATCGTGTTTCCCGTCTGCTCCTCTAGGGCCGCGATAATGTCCGACAGCGGCAGGTTGCCGCGGAGCGTGACCGTCGAGGCCTGCGCCGCGGATCGAGCCAATTTCTGCTGGAGCACCTGGCGGACCCGCGCCACACGCTGCTCGACCTCGGCCGGCGTATTCTCGGCTGCGGTGGGCAAGTGCTCGAGCACCGCGGGCCCCAGCCCAAGCAACCGTTCTTCGGCCGCGTTGCGGTCGGCCAAGCGCGGCGCGTTGAGCTGGCGGACCAGCCGTCGGACTTCGAGCTTCAACTCGGCGGCCGGCGGCGTGGGGGCGGTCTGCCCCAACAGGATTCCACTGACGACGAGAAAGGCCCCGAACATCGTCTTCTCTCCCAACAATGGTTGGACGCAGGTTATGGAACCCCGAGCCGGGGCGTGTCGCCCCGACTTCAGGATTCGGGCCGAGACGGCCCGGCTCGGAGGATCCCATAGAATCATTGTAACTCGTCCCTCCCGTCGTCTCCACCTGAAACGTCTGCCTCCGAAGCCTGGCGTCTGGCGAGGAGGCTATCAGCCTTCAGCCATCAGCTTTTGCAGACACGGATCGCTGACCGCTGAAAGCGGATCGCTCCAGCGGGCATTTGGCTGAGGACTCCCCGGCAGCGCCCCCCCGTTCCCCCGGAAGGCACAAGCTATACTTGCGCTGCAGGCGTCCATAGCGAACACCGTTGGAGAAGAGGCAAATGCGACTGGCGTGGGCTTTCGCTGTGATCGTGTTCTGGTGCGTGCCGGCTCAGGCCGAGTCACCGACCAACTGGATGCTGCGTCTGACCATTCACGGGCGGCAGATCGAGGGAATGCCGCTCCACGCAAGTGCCGAGCGGGTCTATCTGTTGGGACGCGACGGGCAGCTCTGGGACTTCGCGCCCGGCGAGGCCCGCGACTATCAAAAGACCTCCAGCCGTTTTCAGAGCTACTCGGCCTCGGAGTTCCGCGCGACCCTGCTGCGCGAGCTGGGCGACGGGTTCGAAGTCAGCGGCACAAGCCACTACCTCGTGGCCCATGCGAAAGGGCAACGCGACGAATGGGCCCAGCGGTTCGAGGACTTGTACCGGTCGTTTGTGCACTATTTCTCGGTTCGCGGCTTCCGGCTGTCGGAACCGGCCACGCCGCTGATCGGGATCGTCTGTCGCAATCGCGAGGATTTCCAACGCTATGCGATCAAGGAGGGGATTTCCGGCGGCGGCATTCTCGGTTATTACTCCAACCAGACGAATCGGATCGTGGTCTACGATATGGGCGGCAGGGCGGCTAACGCGGCGGCGTGGCAGGAGACGGCCGCCACGATCATCCACGAGGCCACGCACCAGACGGCCTTCAACACGGGGATCCACAGCCGCTACACGTTCCCGCCGACCTGGGTGGCCGAAGGCCTGGCGACGATGTTCGAAGCGCCGGGCGTCTACGATTCCCGCCGTTACTCCGAACGGACCGATCGGCTCAACCGGGGGCGGCTGCGCGATTTCCAGCAGCGGGTGGCTCCGCGGCATCGGCCGGAACTGTTGGCCGATCTGGTGGCCCGGGACAACTTCTTCCGGGCGTCCCCCTCGGCGGCCTATGCCGAGGCGTGGGCCTTGACGTTCTACCTGGTCGAGACGCAGCCGCGAAAATACGCCGACTACCTGGCCCGCACGGCGTCCCATTCCCCCTTCGTCGAGTGCACGCCCGCAGAACGGACCGCCGATTTCACGGCCGTGTTTGGCACCGATTGGCGGATGCTCGAGGCCCAATTCCTGCGATTTGTGGCCGGGCTGAAGTAGCCCTGGGAGACGCACTGCGATTGGCCATCAAGTAGGGCGGTGCCGAGCTTGCGAGGCCCGCCACCGCACTGCCATTAATCTGGTGGGCCTCG